>CALKXO010000358.1 GCA_938003615.1 uncultured Pirellulaceae bacterium
CGCTAGTCCAGTATTTTGGCAAATTGTGGACTAGTGGCGTTCTCTGGTCAAGGTGATTGGACTGACGGACCTCCGCCAGCGGTGGGCTGTCAGCAACCATTTGGTCGATTGGAGTTCCCTAGGAAAAGTTGACAGTGAATCGGTGTTGGTCTTTGGGTAAAAAACAGGGTTCAATGCCCTGACTGACAAGTTCACGATGCATCCTTGGACTGCCATAATCCTGATGGCGAGATAAAGCGTGAATGCGTTTGGCTTCCGAAACAATCAAGTTCTATTTTTCCTCAGTGGCCGACGGTTTACTTCGCAGCCATTTGTAAAACGCCGCACGAGTGATTTCCAGCTTGTGGCACAGCACTTCAATTGGCCAGCAATTTCGATGCTCTTTGACGAACTCAAGCCTCAGCCGTTTTCTTTGGCAAAGAAGGCCGTCGCTTTTTTTAAAATGGCTCGCTCCATTTTCAGCTGACGATTTTCTTCGCGCAGACGTTTCAGCTCAGCCTCAACGGAAGGGCTTTGGTCGATCTCGGCCTGTAGCGTGCCGTCGGCCTCCAAGGCTTTCCGCCAGTTGTGGATCAATGTGTCTCGGATGCCAAGATCACGAGCCACCTCACTGTAAGACAGCCCCTGCTCAAGCACCTTCTTTACTGCCGCAAGCTTGTAATCGCGGGCAAATGTTCGTCGCTTTTTCATGAATCTTCCTTTCGTCATACAATCATGACATACGGAGACTCACTGCCTGCCAACTCTGGGGAACTTCAGCCGTTTTTAAGAATACTAGCTCCGAAGGAAAGACGTACTTCAATGCCCAGTTCGATCGCTGCTACAAAGACGGTGACGAGTGGAAGCACACGAAGAGCTCTGAGCAAAACGATTTGTTGAATCTGGCCAAAGTGGCGGTCCGTAGTGGAAACTTGGCAGCTGTCTGAAAACGAAAAAGGCCTTGCAAAACACTAGGTTTTGCAAGGCTTTTGAAAGCTCCCCCGCCTGGGCTCGAACCAGGGACACATGGATTAACAGATCGAAGAGGTGAAATAAAGATTTGCCATAAATAGCGGTGCTTCTAAGATGCCTGTGACTGTCGCGGTATAGAACAGGTACATAACAGGAGAGAACGCATGGGACGCATACCAAAACCTTGGTTTCGGAATGATCGAAAAGCTTGGTTCGTTACGATTCAGGGGAAGCGATATAACCTAGGACCGAAAAAGGCTGAAGCATTTCAGCGGTTTCATGAGCTCATGGCCGCTCCCGTTAAGCCGGGCAAAATTTCTGTTTTCGAAGTGATGGATGAGTTTCTTGAATGGAATTTGAACCATCGAGCGAAAGGGACGTACCAGTTTTACCAAGACAGACTGAAGCGATACGCGCAGGATACGACAGACATGCCGTGTTCGGAGCTTCGACCGTTTCATGTCCAAAGATGGCTCGACGGCAAGGATTGGGGGCCAACCTTTAAAGCTGGTGTCGTAGCGACAATCAAACGCTGCTTCAACTGGGCGGTGCGTCAAGGATACCTGATTACGAGCCCTGTTCAGTTTCTCGAAAAGCCCAAGTCCGCTCGTCGAGACACGCCCGTAACGCGGGATGAGTATGAGGCGATTTTAGCAAATATCAATTCGTCAGACCCGTTTTTCGACCTGGTTGTCTTTTCATGGGAAACCGGCAGCCGACCTCAAGAGTCGCTGCGTTTCACGAAGAACCACGTGGATGCGTCGAAAAGGCGGATCGTTATGAAGAATCCAAAGGCCCGAGGACCGCAGTGGCGTGTTCTTCATTTGACGAACAAAGCAATGGAGATCGTGAACAGGCGCGCGGAGGAAAACGCGGAAGGGCCTGTGTTTAGGAATACTCTCGGAACAACTTGGACGACGAACGCCTGTACGTGTCGTTTTCGTGTGCTGGCACCAAAAATCGGACGTACGGTCGCGCTTTATGACTTTCGGCACGCGTTCGGAACAGACATGCTAAAGAGCGGAGTGGATCCGTTGACCGTTGCTGAGCTAATGGGCCACACGAACGTTAAAATGCTCATGGAAACCTATCAGCATATCTCCCAAGATGCCGAGTACATGCAACGCCAAGTCGAAAAACGCTCCTGACAAAGAGCGTTGTCCCAAATTTGGGATTGTCGGAATTGGACGCCGCAATGAGGTTGGCCGGATATTGTCAGTCCAAACTATCGGCCAGAGATCCTCGCTCGGCCACATCATCGGAAGGTTAGGGGCACAGTCGATGCCGAGCATGTGTTGTAACGATTCCATCGCTTCGAACGCGATTTACATCAACTTTTCAGAATCGACGAAGCGAAAAATACTGAATCCAAGAATCAAGTTGTTGCTGGTATAGACGTAAAACCCAAGGTCGTTGACCTTGGTCCGGTCGAACAATTTCAAGATCGCGAAGCAGGTACGGATAAATCTGATGGCCTTCACGAGGAATCGTCGTGCGAGGCTTGGGAGCCAAGCTTTCAATGCCATTTTTCGCATTAAACGTTGGTTTCGCTTGCGATCGACGACATGGCCTTCATCCTCGGGAAAGTCCATCATCTGCCGCGAATCACGCGCTGACCGGCGCAGGTGCGCTTCATCCATCAATCGCATCAACAGCAGGTTCTCCTACGTCTCCGGGACGGGTTGGTAGTAAACTATTACGGCGATGCAAGCCAAGCAAACGACACTGCTCGCGAATACTGAAGCTTGGGTTATCAAAGTCGATCCAGCTCCGGGCTTCACTTACTGTTTTGGGCCACTCCAACTGAACTTTCAGCCGGCCAATCTGCTCACACAATTCTGCCGCCTGAGGTTCGTCGGTTGCAGTCTTGGCGTCCTTGTTATCGCCTTCAAAGATCGTCTCGGCGCTGTCCAGAAGCTGCTTCTTCCAAAGGTTGATTTGAGTCGCATGAAGCTTGTGCTTCTTGGCAAGATCGCTGATCGTGCGAGTCTCTTTGACGGCCTCCAAGGCTACTTTCGCCTTGAAGGATGGACTGAATCGACGGCGCTTCCGGGCCATAGCAAATTCCTCGAATCAAAAAACGGACTTAATGACCAGTTTTGCCGATCAAAGGTAATTTCTCTATCTAACCCCGTGGTCCGACAATCGGGGTCCACTTCCGTTTTCTGTTTGGGATTTGCTTCAGAAAGCGATCCCGACTGCTGCGGCATGCCAAGATATTCCCGAACAATGGGCTGTTGGGATTGAACCGTTCGAAGTCCACTAACATTTTGCGGATGGTTTCGTTGCTTTTTGTGCGGCAACGCGCCTCATTTTCCGTGTGCTGGCGATGCCGAAGCGGAGCTTCTCCGTTCTGGCTACATACTAAAATGAAACGCCATTGAACGCCTCGACGACTTCATCACGGAATTTTTCCTTGTTTTCAACAAGGAATCCATTGGCAATATCAGCAACAAAACTATCCAAAACAGGTGGGCAATTCTGCACATCCACCTTCGTGAGTTTTCCGTTAAGCTCTGTGATCTTCGCATCCTGGATTGTGCCGTTCGCACCAATACCTGCTTCGCCCGTAATTACAATTTCTGCCTTCGCGGTGCCGGAAACACTTGCCCTCGCTATTTTCCAGTCGCCCTTAAATCTACAGGCAATTGCTCCGATTGCCTTGGCGCTGAAGCTGATTCTCCCCTCCTTGAGTTCGAGCTTGGTTATCGAAACATTGAATTTGTGTGTGGGATTGTCGAGCCAGGTCCATGTTTCTGTCTTCACCTTCGAACGGATGGGCCCAATTTTGATACGGTGTTCGTCTTTTGAATACCAAGCCGTGTCTTGGCTTTGGTGCTTAGATAGTTCCTGTACGAGTACATCTTCAATCAGGATTCGGAGAAGAGCGTTTTGGCCATTCGA
>CALKXO010000359.1 GCA_938003615.1 uncultured Pirellulaceae bacterium
CGATCGGTTCCCAAATAGAGGTAGGGTGGGTCAAGCGACGATAGTCGCGCCGACCCACCATAAGATTCTCTTTGACCGAACGTCGCATGCTAGGTTAGGTCGGTGGTGGGTCTGGATTTCGCTGACTCGAATTCCCAACAACCCACCCTACATTGCGTGCGGGTCGCGATAACAGAACGGATTACTCGTCGAACCCGAGTCCCTGTGCCTTGGTCTTCACGCGACAAACGAATCCACTAGAGGTGATGTACAAAGTAGAGCCGTCATCTCCAAACGTGCAATTGGCCGTGTTTTTATTCATCATGATGCGACCAAGTAATTTTCCATCGGGGGAGATCACAAGTACGCCACCCGGGCCCGTCGCCCAAAGGTTTCCTTTCTGGTCGATCGCCATTCCGTCTGGCATCCCCGGATCCTTGGTCAATGGCGTCGCGTCATACAACACTTTCCCTTCACCAATTGTCCCGTCTTCATTGAGTGGAAACGCTTTATAAATTGGAGCGTCTTTGTCGGACTGCGCTACGTACAGCGTTTTCTCGTCAGGCGACAGGCCGATGCCGTTGGGGCGTGTGAACTCTTTGGTCAACAACGTCACCGCTCCCGAAGGTGTCAGGCGATAAACGCCATGCCACTCTATTTCGCGCAAGGACTCATCGATCATGCCATACGGAGGATCTGTGAAGTAAATATTGCCCGCTTTGTCCATGACCAAATCGTTTGGGCTGTTGAATCGCTTACCTTCAAACCGATCAACCAGCGTCCCTTTCGATCCATCCTCATACAGTCGGTATAACCGTCGGTTGCCATGATCACAAGCGATCAAGCGCCCGTCTTGGCCGTAGATCAAGCCGTTGGTTCCAGGTTCTTTGCCGAATTCGTTTGCGACTCCGTCGTAACCACTGGGCTTCATAAAGACAGTAACCTTGCCCGTTGCCTCATCCCAGCGATTGATCTCGTTGTTGGGAATGTCACAGAACAGCAGCATCTTCTGTTGCTTGTTCCACACGGGGCCTTCGGTCCACTTGTGCCCCGAAGATAATTGCTCAATTTCTGCGTTGATATCGATCAGTTCGTCAAACGCTGGATCCAGTTTTTCAATGCTGCGGTTGATGGTCTCTGTCGTGTCAGCAGCATGATCTTGGGCGACGATTGGGCTGACAATCACCAATACGGCAAGCAAAGCAGATGCGAATAGCGCGAAGCATTTTTTCATGATTGTATCTTGGGGAGAAAGGAATGATTTATTTCCTTCAATATACCTCAAGCGGCAGTGAGTTTACACCAAGTGGCACAACGTATGAGAAACTGCAGCATTACACGTCGGAATTAACCACAAGCGCGGCGCCCGGCAGGATATTTCCCAATGGCAATCCGTTTACGCCAAACGCGGAGTGCGATCATGCCACTCTCGCATAAAGAGAGTCGACGCCTACAACTCAATTGGCTTTGCCCGCGGCATCAGTCGTTTTTGAGGTCGGCGTTGATTGAGCGGGCTTGTTGCTGGCCGATTCGGGTTTTACCGCCGTAACCGCTTCGGCTTGATCGGTGGCGAGGGCGCCTTTAGGGCGCGGCGGATGAAAATTATGGTGCCGTCGGGAGCAACGGGCTTGGAACTCGGCCAATGCCTCCTCTCTCTCCTCACTTGAATCAAACACGCGTTCGAGCGTCTTATCCATGAACTTCTGCGCCAATTCGAAGACAGGATAATCCTGTTTTAGATACCGCAATGCAAACTGCCGGTCTTCCTCCGATACGGTCGCATCCCGTTTTGAAACGTTGGCCCGCACATACGAGAGATCGGTAAACATGGTCGGAAATAGCCGTTCCATGCAAATACACGATTCATCAAACCGCTCGATCGGAAACAAAAATGCCTTCCCACTGTCAATCGCCGAATGAATCACATCCATTTCGGTGAACGAACGACCGTGATTCAAGAAGTAGATCTGGCTATTGGTCTGTTTCGGACACTGCTGTTCGACCAGTTCCGCGTTGGCGAAATCGCGAAACGACATTTGTTGTGCAATGCAGTTCACCTCTTCGAAATGCCGATGAAAGAAATACCTTGAGATAAACCGCTCGACGGGGTCTCTAACGTAAGACAGCGCCAAAATGTTGGATGCTTCCAAATCGTAAGGCAAATCCAATGACAGTTTGTGATCGCTCAAGCACTTAACCCACGAGTGCGCCTCGACGATCTCCGCCACTTCGCTGGAGCTGTATTGCTTGGTCTCCAACAGCGAATTCGAATTGTAGTAGCCTTCGCCAAAGTTGCGATTCATCAACTGACGCAAGGTCGAGCCACCCGCTTTGGGGACATGAACATGAAACCATGTCGTTCGTTTGTTTGTCGATTCTGCATCAGCCATTGCCGCGTCCTAAGAGGGGTTGTTCGTTCATGAATTGTTGTAGCTGGATCCGCCAGTCTGAAGACCTTGTCACACCAGCGAAAACGGAGTCGTCGAAATCAACGACGGTCAAATTTGAAAATCGATCGGAGGCTCCACATTTTTCACCGTCTTGTTGCGGATCCGCAGTCGTGGCTTTTCCATAATGACTGTCGTGAACGGCTCTGTTGATTCGGTTAGCCAAACGCTAGACCCAATCACCGAATCGTGTCCAACAACCGTCTGCCCCCCCAACACAGTTGCATTGGCATAGATCACAACGTTGTCCTCGAGCGTTGGATGTCGCTTCGCACCGCGCACCAAATCGCCTTTCTCATCTTTAGCAAAACTGAGCGCTCCCAAGGTCACGCCTTGATAAATTTTCACGTGCTGTCCAATTTCACAGGTCTCACCAATCACGACACCCGTTCCATGATCAATAAAAAAGTGCTCGCCGATTGTGGCGCCCGGATGAATATCAACGCCCGTTTCGCCATGCACCCACTCAGTCATCATGCGGGGGATAAAGGGAACTTTTAACTGATGAAGCTGATTGGCCAACCGAAAAACGGTGACGGCTGTGAAGCCTGGATAGCAAAGGATTACTTCTTCTAAATTCTGACAAGCGGGATCGCCATCAAACGCAGCGCGCACATCAGTGGTCAGCAAGTCACGGATCTTGGGTAACTGTTGAATAAAATGCTCGGCCAACTCTTCAGCCAACGGACGAATCTTGTCTGCGGGGATCACTTGTTCAACATCGGTTCCACCATTGATTTCACAGACCGCCACCTGATGACGCGCGATTGCAGCGGCAATTTGGCAGTTTAGATTTGATCGCACAAACGTGAGCTGTTCCGTCAGCCGAGCCGATAGTTCAGCTTCGCTGGTCTCTTCGGCAAGTCGAATCGGATTGACGAGCTTTCTCAGCACTTGGATGATCTCAACCAACACATCATAGTCCGGCATGGAACAATGATCCGCCTGCGCGATGGTCATTTCCCCAGCCATTTTTTTGACCAGCGATTCAATCTCGGATGTACTGGCCGATGGCTGAGGTGTGTCTTGAGGAACCATAAAAACTGAGTCTAGAGGTAAACAACGAGCGAAAGTTTGTTTTGAAATATTGTAACGCAGTGGGGGCTATCTTCGAAGACGATTGCCGGCCGAAACGGTTCACGCAAAAAGCGGCGGTCGAGAAAACCGACTTGGCCCGACTTGCGGCATTCGTTTACATTTTCCCAGCTGCCGATACACTTCAGCTATGGAATTTGTTGCTTCAATCTGGAAAACGATGTGCGAGCTGTCCCCGTGGCTGCTGTTGGGCATGTTTCTGGCGGGTTTGATGCATGTCCTGCTACCGGTGGGTTTCGCAAGTAGAAACTTACGCGGGTTTTGGGGCGTGATCAAATCGGTCGCCATCGGCGTTCCCTTGCCTCTGTGTTCCTGCGGCGTGATTCCGGCAGGGATTGGGTTAAAAAAAGATGGCGCCAGCAACGGTTCGGCAGTCGCGTTTCTGATCAGCACCCCTCAAACGGGCGTTGATTCTGTACTGGTCAGCGTCTCGTTCTTCGGATTGCCCTTTGCCATATTTAAGGTGGTCGCGGCGGCAGCGATGGGCGTGCT
>CALKXO010000360.1 GCA_938003615.1 uncultured Pirellulaceae bacterium
CTATCGTCCAATACACATGAAGCCGAGGATCGCAGAAGAGCAAAGTGAGTTGGACCTTATCCGGGTCATCGAAGCAATTCGTCTGCAAGCAGTAGAAACGAACGCGCTGCCCCGCGTATTGGCTGATTTAGATTCAGTACCGATTCCTCTCAACTCAGTTACCGCTGAACCATTTGCCTACCTGTTCAAGGATGACACGGCGGAGTTCACGCTTCCTAGGCCGAGTGAACATGCGCAATCTAAGTTTATTATTAGGTTGCATTCGACTACCGATGAAACGCAAAGAGGCTCCGATGAACAATAGAAAATCAATACACAATGGGCTTTGGATACTTGCCATCGCAATGATGTGCCCCGCCATCGCGTTGAGCCAATCTTCCGACTCAACCGCTACGTTTCCGCCTGAACTTGAAAAACATCTTTCTCGAGAGACGCTTGCCATTGGAGTGATCAATTTAAAAACTTTCAATTTGGCCAATGCCGTCAGGATGCAAACGGCAGCTTCGGGCATGGCAGAGCAAACGGCCAATCAAAAAATTGAAGAGGCCAAAAAACTTCAGAGACAAATCGACAAACTTGCCGCCGCGCACGTAGACCGGTTGTTTGTGATGCTTTCCCCACAAGATCGTTCCATCGAGCGCACTACTTGGGTTGGAAAAGTGAATGCCGATGGAGATGTGACTGCGGCGCGCAACGTTTTGGAAGATATCCACTCAGCATTGGGCGTCGCCGGGCAACCCATCGCCAAACAACGCGTGTTGATTGGTGGACTGCGTGATCACCATGTGGCAGCATTGGCTAACTGCGAAGCTCAGTCGGCCGCAGTCGCACGTGAGGCTCTTGCTTCGCTGGCAGATTGTGAATTCGGCGTGGTCATGATCGGCAATAAAGACTCACGCCAAGTGCTTAGCGAGCTTGCTCCCAAATTTCCGCCACCCTTTGACAAGCTATCGGGGAAAGATCTAGCCAAAGGAGTTCGATGGAGTTCAGTCGGATTCTCGTTGCAAAAGTCGTTTGGGAAATGGTTAGTTCAATGCAACAACGATCAACTGCCTAGGCAGTTGGAGCAGGTGATTCCCGGCGTCGGCGATTTTCTACAAGATCGCAAGTGGGTTGCGCCCAAGATCGCGGAACTCTTGTCCAATGCGCTGAAAACAAAGGCTGAAGACGAACAACTCCAAGTTGATTTATCGAGCCTGCTTCAGAAGGAGGGTGGACTTGTTGAAGTAATGAAAGGCATCACTAGGTTGCAAAACAGGCAAGAACACCTAGCTCAACTGGCCGCGATCGTGCGTGGCTGCCACGCTTATGAAGAAGCGCATAAAACGCTGCCAGCAACCGCGAACTATGACAATGATGGAAAACCGCTACTCAGTTGGCGGGTGCACATCTTACCGCACATGAACCAACGCAATCTCTACCGGTTGTTTCGCCTCGATGAGCCATGGGATAGCGCACACAATCGCAAAATCGCCAGTCATTTGCCGGCCTGTTATTTCGCCGCTGATGCCAGCGAAACGAATCGAGAACGTGGGAAAACGGTTTACGTGCGACCTACCGGGAAAAGGACATTGTTCGATGGTGAGGCCGCGCTGAAGTACGGAGAGATTCACGACGGAACCGTCAATACGGTGATGGTTTTAAGAACTTCCGACGACAATGCGGTGGTTTGGACGAAACCAACGGACTGGAAATTTGATCCTGAACATCCTCGTGAGGGCTTAGGTTTGAAGCAAGGAGAAGACCTTGAAATTGCCACCGTTGATAGCACAACTCACGTTCTTCGAGGTGACATCACTGACGATCAACTTCGTAATCTGATCGACCCACAAGACGGCAACATCGTGAGCATGACAGAACTGAGAAAGTAGTCGATTTACCAGCGAAACAGGCACGATCCCCAAGTTAACCCACCGCCGAAACCGATCATCATCACATTGTCTCCCGATTTGACGCGTCCTTGCTCAATTGCATCCACAATCCCAAGTGGAATACTGGCGGCCGAAGTATTGCCGTATCGATCAAGGTTCACCAAGACTTTGTCGGCCGGTAGCCCTAGGGATTCCATCGCCGCATCAATGATGCGCGTGTTCGCCTGATGAGGAATCAGCAGGTCGATATCGTCGAGAGTCTTGCCTGCCATCGCCAAGGTTTCGTTGACGATCTCCGGCAACAGGCGAACAGCCCATTTGAAAACAGTGCGGCCATCCATTTTTAAGTACTGCTGACGTTGGTCAATCGCTGCGTGGGTCGGTGGCATCCGCGAACCACAGGCCGGTACGATCAACGCTTGAGCTTGATCGCCATCAGACGCCAGCCTATACGCCAGAATGCCGCTGGCCGTTTCCGAGTCGACGTTTGAATCAGGCGTCAACAATACCGTCCCCGCACCATCACCGAAGAGGGGAAATGTCTTTTTGTCCTCTGGATCGATGATCACCGACAGCGCCTCAGCACCGATTACCAATGCATTGCGACTGCAACCAGTCTTGATGAATTGACTGGCCATGACCAAAGCGTACATGAACCCCGAACAGGCTGCGTTGACGTCGATCGCTGCAGCTGTGCTGCAGCCAAGCGCGGCCTGCACGAGACACGCCGTCGATGGACACAAGTGATCGGGCGTCATTGTGGCCACGATGATCAAATCGACGTCTTCAGGCGACACGTTGGCTTCTGCGAGGCATTTCTCCGCCGACCGGATCGCAAAATCGCTCGTCGCCTCTTCCTTGGTGGCATGGTAACGGGATTTGATCCCAGTACGCTGAATGATCCACTCACTGTCGTAGCCCAATTTTGCCAAATCCTCGTTGGCAAGGAAATTCGAGCCCAAAGCCATACTAGCAGCAGCAATTTTGACCCCCGAGATCGAGGTCTTTTTAGCTTGAGTTTCAGCGGTAGATTTTGTGGGCGAATTTGAAGCGTCTAGAGAAGAAGGCGGCATGAAATCGACGGAGTGTGAGTAACGAAATGGAACTGCGCCCTCCACATTGGTGGACAAGACCGGTTTGGCAACAACAAAGACCGGCTGCCTATAGATAATAGAATCGGCCGATTGAGCTCTGAAGGTTTCTTTGCTGACGGAAAACGCAAGTTTTACCACATCGATGTGATCCGACGGACCCCACCAAACTACCGACTCTAAAGCGTAGAAGCATGGTAGCCCGGAAGGAAGATTAGATAACATTGGATTTCGTTATCGTTTGCGCGCTTATGACTTATTGTTTCCCTTACAGATATCCCAAACAAGGAAGAACACGCTCCAATGGAGCGTTCCGTGGCGCAAGAAACAGATGTTAAACTCACCCACAGTTACACAGCCCCCCCTTCCGGCAAGGTCGCAGTTCAAGTTTTCCAACATTGTTTCCACCGTCATTGATGCCGTTAACTCTCGTGTCCACCGTGATTTAGCTGGATTTGCTAAAAGAAACTGATTATTTGAAGGTTGAAAAGGCGTTCGAATCGTGAGGACGATACGGTTTTTAGGGTGTTATTCCCCTATCAAATCGATAGATTGGTTTTCGCGTTCGTGGAACGACGTTCATATTCATGGAACGAAACAGATTCCCTGGTCTTTGGAAAAGTGAAATCGTATGAGCCTATTGGCAATCGTCTACCACTTGGTGCCGGAAGCGCCAATTTTGGTAGCGTACAACCGTGAAGAGCGATTTGATCGCGTTTGCCCCGCTCCCTCGATTCAACCTGGTAAACCGCGCGTTTTAGCCAGTGTTGACCAGCAAACAGGAGGTTCTCATTTAGGAATCAACCAAAACGGGCTTTTCGTTGGCATTGTCAAACGAAAAAAGCCCGGTGGTCCTGTCTTCTCGAAATCTCGAGGTGCATTAGCAAAGGAAATGTTGAAATGCCGCTCTGCCCGTCAGGCCGTTGATCTGGCGATGGAAGAGCTTCACTCAGGCGATTATGGAGGAGCCAACTTTACCGTTGCCGACCCCGAATCTGGGTGGGTAATTCATGGAGGAAGAGATCCCGATGTCAGCGAGCTTGAACAAGGGCTCAATGTAATCGGTGATCGTGACTTTAACGACCACCGAGACGAGCGCGCTCAAATGGCTCAGCGCCTGCTGACACTGCAAACGCTTGACTCACCCGTGAAATTCCTTGCGATCGCCAGCAAAGTGCTGGCTCGGCAACCAACTGCACCGGGTCGCCCGAGCATGGTGGTGCGTGAGAAGGATTACGGCACCGTCAGCTCAACGCTGATCGCACTTGGTAAGAAACCGCGTGACGCCATTTACCAGTACTCTAATGGTGCACCTGACGAAGCCAAATTTGAAGATTTCTCGCCTATGCTGCGTGATATCCTAAGTCGCGGTCTTCGTGAGGCCCGAGCCAAGGCTAACGCTTGATCGGAGCCGATTGAACTTGAAGTAAAATGAAGAAGGCAGCCACGTCGCGTGGCTGTCTTTTTGTTTGTCTAGACCCATCCGCGCCAATCCGCGCCAATCCGCGCGGGCGGTCAACTAACGATCGCCGCTTTCGTTATCACCAACTTTCAAACCATCTCAAAGCTTGACTATGTCGACAGGTGATCTTCGCCGCATCCTCTCCAACCCCGATCAGACACAGAAGTGGCTGAGTTCGATTGGCGCCCAGGACAGCGACCGAGCGGTTGCCAACATTACCAGCATCATCGCTTCAGGACTTGACGACGATGGTATTACTAATGTCACCCAGCAACTCAAATACCATCTTCCCGTTGTCAGCGATCCCGATCTAGCGCTGAACAACTTGGAGCGGTTTATCTCTTCGGCGTCTGACGCCAATGACCTTGGCCAACGGTTCATCGCCGATCAAAAACTCCTACCATCGCTGCTAACGTTTTTCTCCTGCAGCCAATATCTGAGCGACATTCTGGCTCGCGATTTCGACTGTTTCATTGAATTATGTGAGACCGAAGGGCAACTCTACTCGCTGAACTCATTGATTGATATCGTTTGGCAACAAATCGAATCCGTGACGACCAAAGCTCAGGCGATGAATGTCTTGCGGCAATTCAAACGCCAGCAGCAATTGCGAGTTGCCTGGGGTGACCTGATTGATGGCAATCGTATCGAACAGGTTACGCAGCAAATTTCTTGGGTGGCGATGGCCGTCTGCGAAGCGGCCTGCCGTTGGGCCAGACGCGATTTGGAAACAAAATTTGGTGTTCCACAAAACCAGCGACAGCAGCGTTGTGACTACGTCATTCTCGCGATGGGAAAACTGGGCGGGACGGAGCTAAATTATTCGAGCGACATCGATTTGATGATGCTCTATGACCAAGACGGCCAAACTGACTCGCGGGCCGCCCGTTCCAACCGTGAATTCTTTGGGCAACTGACACGTGACATCGTGAAACTGGTCAACGAAATCACTCCGCTGGGATCGGCCTATCGTGTCGATCTTCGACTCCGCCCGGAAGGCTCAAAGGGGGCTATCTGTCACTCACAAGCACAAGTGCTCAAATACTACGACTTTCAAGGACGAACTTGGGAGCGCCAAGCGCTGATTAAAGCGCGCCCCGTCGCCGGTGATATCGGCTTAGGCGAAGCGCTGCTGAAAAAATTACAGACTTGGATTTTCCGAATCTCGCTGTCACGTTCTGATATCAGCGGCATCAAAGCGCTCAAGCGAAAAATCGAAAAACGCGCCGTTACCCAGGGCGAAGAACGGACCAATATCAAAACGGGTCACGGTGGTATCCGCGATGTTGAATTCGTCATCCAGTTCATGCAACTTCTCAACGGACACGAAAGACGAAACCTTCGCACTGCCAACACACTGATTGCCATCGGTCGATTGGAACGCGCCGGATGTTTGACAATGTCAGAAGCAACTAGGTTGATTCAAAATTATGGATGGTTACGAAAACTGGAGCATCGCCTGCAAATCATGTTCGACTTGCAGACGCACACTCTGCCAGAGTCTGAATCGGAACTGGAAAAAGTTGCTCTACGGATGGGATACGCGTCCTACTTCGGGTCCACTGCATTGGAACAGTTCACCAATCATTTGAACGAGACAACTGAGGTCAACCGAATGATTCTCAATCACTTGCTGCACGGAGCATTTGTCCCGCTGGCGTTTCAGGACGACGGCAACAATGCACAAGACAAAGCTTCCGATGAAGTTCCGGTCGAGGTGGAATTGGTGCTCGAACCTGAGCCATCGGACAAGATGATCAACGAAGCGCTTGGCCCTTACGGGTTTCGCAGCAACGAAAATGCTTATCGACGATTGATGGACTTGGCACAAGAGAAAACAAAGTTCCTTTCTCCACGGCGGTGCAAACATTTCTTCGCCGCGATCGCCAAGTCTCTGCTGACCGAGGTCGCCAAGACTCCTGATCCGGACGCGACGTTGGTCTCGCTGAGTTCGATCAGCGACTCCTTGGGAGCAAAAGGCGTTTTGTGGGAGCTGTTCCGTTTCAACCCACCGACGCTCTGTCTGTACGTGCGGCTGTGTGCGTCCAGTGACTATCTGGCCAGCATCTTCAAAAGCAATCCGGGGATGATTGACGAATTGATGGACGCGCTTCAGTTGCAACAATTGCCCGAGTATCAATGGTTGGCCGAAAACCTTGAGGAACTAGCGCGCGGCGCGGAAGACCTTCATTTGATCGTGCTCAGTTTCAAAAATGCTTACCACCTTCGTGTTGGTATTCGCGACATTCTCGGTCGCGACGAAATTCGCGAAACGCACCAAACGTTGTCAGATATTGCAGAAGTCTGTTTGCAAACGATCACTCGCCGCCAATACGAATTGTTGATCCGTAAACTGGCCGCCGCTCCAGACAAAGCTCCACCGGCCAACGAGAGTCCCTTTGTAATTGTGGGCCTTGGGAAACTGGGGGGGCGGGAGCCCAACTACCATAGCGATCTAGATGTGATTTTTCTCTACAGCAAAGACACAGATTTCGAATCCGTCCTTGGTCCGAAAACAACCAGTCAGTTCTTCTTCAGCGAATTAGCGGCCAACATCACGCGCTCGATCACTCAATCCACCGCCTCGGGGAGACTGTATGAACTCGACAGTCGACTGCGCCCAACAGGAAAAAGCGGGGCCCTAGCCGTTTCTGAAGAAGAGTTTCTACGCTATTTCCGCACGGGAAAAGGCCAATTATGGGAACGCCAGTCGCTGTGCAAAGCGCGTGTTGTCTTTGGTGGGCCGAAGCAAGCAACCAAGGCCATGAATATTGTTCAGGAGGCAATTCTAGTTGAGCCGTGGAACGATTCGATGGTTGCCGAGGTTCATAAGATGAGGCGCGCGATGCAGAAAGGCGCATCTAAGCAGAACCTCAAACGCGGCACCGGTGGGACGGTTGATATCGAGTTCGCGATCCAGATGCTGCAGCTAAAACACTTGGCGGACGATCCCTCACTACTGGCTCCTGGCACACTTGAGGCGACCGAAAGGCTGATGCGCGCGGGGATCCTCTCCAAAGAACAGGGGCAGACATTGATGGACGCCTACCAACTACTTAGAAGCGTCGAAGCTCGACTAAGGCTAATGAACGTCACGGCCCGACACGATCTTCCAACCGACCTAGCACAACTGACAAAACTAGCGTTTCTACTGAACTACGCGGGGCCGAGCGAACTGGTGGATGCCATTTCGGATTGTCGAGCAAACGTCCGTGAGCAATATGAGGCGATCCTTAGTCGCACCGAATAGCTTTCCTTAGAACGCATGAGTTTCCCGCAACCACAATATCTGCCCGACGTGGTGTTTGCCGTGCCACGCGTAATAGACCAACGCCGAATTTAGCGAGACACTTTCTCCAGATTCTGTGGAAGAACGTACGGTCGAAATCCGAATCGCTCATTTTCTCTAATTATCGCCGAACATGGCAAACAAAACAGTGATTCTGGCGTGGCGAAACTGGAACTCAATTCCAACTTTACTCGGTTTTAAATGCCACGCTGACCAAACTTCCGGGTGGAATCTCGACGTTCGAAGGAATCGCGATTCGCATAGGCCGGCCCCATTCTTCGACTCGACTGTTGCTACGTTGTCGTCCTGGGATTGACTCAATTTTGGGTCCAACCGATGCCACCGTAGACGAAAATTTCTGCCGAGGATCCCGTAACAGCCCGACGGTGACTGGCATCCCCGCGAACGGCCTAACAATGCCTTGCTCACGCGCATACACAACCACCCACGCTCCCGACGAAGGCGTCACTGTTGCTACGGGCACCCCCTGTTGAACCGACTGATTTGATCGTACGAACGCCTTACTGATTTGCCCCCGCGCTGGACTGACGATGTCCAACGATTCGGCCAGCGCCGCAATCGAAACCATTTGTTCGGCAATAAAACGACAGCGATCAGAACGCTGACGAAAGAGAATTTGATCGGCGGCGAGGAGATTGTCCGTATCGACGTCATTCATTTCCTCAACGGCTAACGTCTCTTCAGCCAAAATCCCGGCAGCCAGTCTTTGCAGATCGCCAGCGATCTTTAATCGCTGGGTCTGGAGATTTTGTTGTTCGGCAGTAGGTGGAGAATTCTGTAAGCCGTCTGAAGAAACAGACTCGATGGACCGCAAACGTGAATCAATTTTTCGCAGCTCAAGCTTCTGCTCGCACTGCCGAATCTGTTTCATGGACAATTCAGCAAAACCCGATAGCGCCTGCCACGCTTCGGCTTGGGCATTGCGTGATTCACTATCGTCTTCTGGACCAGCGCCCGCGCGGGGCCCTGAAACACCAACCCAATCGCTGGCCTGACCACGTGAGGCAGGACCAGCTAGAACTGCCAACCTAGACGTGGCAAACTCACCCAGTGCCAGCACTTGTTGCTTGATGACATGCAACTGTTTTCGTACCGGTTGATCGTCCAATCCGGCGATCACCTGCCCTTTTGTCACATCAGCAAACACCGGCATTTTATCGCCATCGTGAGTTGCCCACTGCACGAAACCTGCAAGCGGAGTCGTCATTGTATAATCCACCGCCTCGACTTCGCCAACTTGAACGATCGTTCGGTTTTGAAATTGCAAAAGGAAAACGCAACCGGCGCAAGCGGCCAAGAAAAACGCAATCGGCAAGTACTTTGTGCGCGCACGTTGAAATCGGTAACGAAGCGGAGTGGAGATTTTATTGGCTGGTTGGTTCATGCTGATCTGGCATTGGATCGTTTGGAGACTTGATGCTTGGTAACGACTCGATGTCTCACGTCTCCGATTGGAAGTCGTTCACGTAAAGTGAAATTTGCCGCACATCATCCGTTTCAAGTAATTCATTGCGCAGTTCGTCACTGCGAGAAGGGTCGCGTAGTAATAATTGATAGGCGATACTGCTGCCGAGCTGCGTGAATTGTTGATTGCCGGCCTTCTTCCATTTCGCGGCGTGCCGATCAAGAATCGGAGCCAGCAGTTCGTCCAATGGGACTGATGTTTGGCCAGTGTCGATCGAAAGCGTGGCATCGAACTGATGTCGTGATCCAAAATCGCTGTACCAGAGATACCCGATCAGGCCACCGACGACTACCAATCCACAAATCGCTTCGGTGTAGTGCATCGTGCCGACCCCCATTCCTTCGACAATCGCCCACAGAATAAACGACGTATCACGTGTGTCCTTAAGGACGTTGCGAAATCGAACGACCGCAAACACTGCCAACAAACCAAACGCGATCGCGGTACTGCCGGCCATCAAGATCATCATCAAGCAGACAATAACAGGCAAAGTGACCAGAGACGCGGTGAACGATTTTGAATAGGAGGGAGAAACGTGCGTCCACAAATAGGTCCAGCCCATCACTTGCCCTATGGCACAGGCCATCAACAATGACAACAACATCGTGGCAACGGGAGTCGTCGTGGCCACAGGATTGGCCATCGTAAACATATCGAAGAACTGATCCACTAATTTCCTCTCGGATTAAAGTTTTGGACGAGTTCTCCGAAGAGCGCCCCAGACCAAGGTTGAATGCCCTGCGCTCCTAAAGTTA
>CALKXO010000361.1 GCA_938003615.1 uncultured Pirellulaceae bacterium
AAGGAATTCTGGCGAATCCCACTACATGTCAACTCAGCTCTGAAAGACCACTAGGTGCATGGGCAAAAGAGCAGCCAGCCTCAGCAAGTAGGACGCTTGTATGCGTACGGTTTCAAATATATTGACACGGAAATTTGCGCAAGAAAAACCGCAGCGTGATCACACGCTGCGGTTTGTTTTTTGTCCATCGACTATCCATCGACGGGCAAGTTAAGAATTGCCCATCGTAACTGTCGTAACCATCGTAAGGTTCGATTAGTAGCGGTAGTGGTCAGGCTTGTATGGTCCTTCGACTGGAACGTTCATGTAGTCGGCTTGCTCTTGAGTAAGCTTTGTCAGCTTCACACCAAGTTGATCTAGGTGCAACCGAGCGACTTCTTCGTCTAGACGTTTTGGCATCAAGTGAACGCTAACGTCGTACTGATCAGCACGTTCCCACAATTCCAACTGAGCCAGCACTTGATTCGTGAATGACATGCTCATCACGAAGCTTGGGTGGCCTGTTGCACAGCCAAGGTTCACCAAACGGCCTTGAGCCAGAATCATGACGCTGTGACCGTCCTCGAAAGTGTAACGATCAACCGCACCGATATCGGCAGGCTTGATGTTTTCTTTCTGCATCTTGCCAGCTTCGACTTGTGCCTCCAACCAAGCAACGTCGATTTCAGTATCGAAGTGACCGATGTTACAGATGATCGCGTCGTTAGGCATCTTGGCCATGTGGTGGCCGAGGATGATGTCTTTGTTTCCTGTTGTTGTAACGAACAAGTTACCTTCTGAACAAGCGTCGTCCATCGTGACAACTTCGAAACCTTCCATGGCCGCTTGCAATGCGTTGATTGGATCGATTTCTGTAACGATCACGCGGCAACCGTAACGCTGCAGAGAGTGAGCACAGCCTTTACCAACATCGCCGTACCCACCAACAACGGCAACTTTACCGGCCAGCATGACATCCGTCGCACGCTTGACACCATCAGCCAAAGATTCGCGACAACCGTACAGGTTGTCGAACTTGCTCTTGGTAGCCGAGTCGTTAATGTTGATCGCAGGAACTTGCAGTTTGCCTTCTTGAGCCAAAACGATCAGGCGGTGAACGCCAGCAGTTGTCTCTTCACTGATTCCCTTGATGTTGGCCAGCATCTCTGGATACTTATCGTGAACCATGGCAGTCAGATCGCCGCCATCATCCAAAATCATGTTCAACGGCTCGCCAGACGGGAACGCCGTCAGCGTTTGCTCGATGCACCACTCGAACTCTTCGTCAGTCAGCCCCTTCCAAGCGAACACTGGAATACCAGCTTCCGCCATCGCGGCTGCAGCCTGATCCTGAGTACTGAAAATGTTACAGCTTGACCATGTTACTTCCGCGCCAAGTTCAACCAGCGTTTCAATCAGAACAGCGGTTTGAATGGTCATGTGCAGGCAACCGGCGATGCGAGCACCTGTCAGCGGCTTAGTCTTGCCGTACTTCGCACGCAATGCCATCAAGCCTGGCATTTCGTTTTCGGCCAGCATGATTTCTTTGCGACCGAGTTCGGCCAATGCGATATCTTTAACTTTGTAAGCTACTTTTGTTTCAACGTTAGCCACACTTTACTCCTAGAAAATTTTTGGCGGTGGATTCATCTTGGTCGTCCGGCCGCAGGAAGACTTTCCAGTCCGGTGTAAATCGACTTCGGTCCACTACCAATGTCTGCGTAGTGGACCGGGAAACATGATAAAACACAACACAACAAAAAGGCAACATCATCGAGAAAAATAGGCAAAAAACCGCAGTTTCGTAACGATGGCGCCATCTCGACACAATCTCAACACACAAACAGCCAACTAAGTTGTGACATCCCCCCCGTTAACCCTATTTAGCGGGGCCATTCGCTTGGAAATATTCCTATCTTACCAACGCAATGGGTGACCGTTTCTGAGGTTTCTGAGTTTTCTGAGTTTTCTGAGGTTTCTGAGGTTTGGGAAAGTTGGGGGCTGACGGCAGAACCAAACGCGGACGCTTCTGCGCATCTAATGCTCAACATACATTTTTGATTCATTCTGAAGCTCGGCCATCTTCGCCTCCAAACGCTCCCGGATTTGATCCATTAGCGCATCGGATTGCGCTGCTCGATCGCGCACGCCTGAGACCTCGATGGCCTCATCGATGTCGACAATGACCTTCAAATTTCCGTGCACGCGGCGACGATCATTCAGGTCTTCCTCGAATTTCTCCACGGTCTCCAGAATTCGATCCACCGACGGATGCTCGGTCAGATATTGCTCGGGATAACAATCAATCTGCTGCGCTAGGTAGGTGTCCTCTAGCTGCCGCCAGCGTCGCTTTTGTTCGCCCGCCGAGAGTGTCTTGCGACTTAGTTCGGGGAAGATCTTCATTCGTAAGCTTTTGATGCGAAGTGCGATGCCAGCATCCGAGTGACCGCCAACCCACTCCTCTTCCAAAGGATGTAGCAACCGATCCACCAGCGCGTTTTGCCGTTGCTTGAGGGTCAAAGAATGATCAGGTAGCACACCGTATTGAAGTTCCTTCAGCCGCAACAGCGCGTCCCCGATTTTGACGATTCGATCGACCAGAGGTTTCTCTGGCTGCGGTCGCCACGTTAGCTTGTGTTCAATCTCAGCCAACACTCCCTCGCAAGCATTTTTTAGATCGCCTTGAAACAGGTACCGAATTCCGACGGGATGCACGACGACTTTGCCTCCGTTCTTTTTTTTCCTGCGTTTGGCGGCCGTACGCGCGATGAACGACGGACCATCCATCAAAGCCATCAGTTGATCGTTGGTGTGGCTGGTGGTTCCTTCGGGGAAAATCAACAGCGGGCGTTCCGCCTCCTGCAGCGCGGTGACGGCATAGTCAACCGATGCTTTGTCCAGACCCTCCCGATTGATACTGAAGGCGCCCATCATTCGAATCGCAAACGTCGTCCGAGCGTTTTGATTGAACAGATGCCAACTGGCCATCGTGTAGAACGGGATTCCTGTTTTGACAATCACGTGGCACATGACCATCGGATCGCTGGTGCGCGGATGGTTGGGCGTCAGCATTACCCCATGGCCAGCGGCGACCGACTCCTTCAAACGATCGGCGTTGCGCACCTCACACTCAACAACGCCCGGATCCGACTTGAGCAACCATTTGTGAACGCCCAACTTCAACGCCATCTGCCCGGGCCACGTTTGCGTTAACGGCGGGACGAATTTGTAAGGTTTTTCAATCAGCACGCCTTGCATCGGAAACCTATTAGTCTGGGGAGGCTGTATGACTTGATACGCTGTACAATATAGGAGTGCACATTTTGCATTTCAAGGAATCGACATCATGAACCCTCAAATTCGTTCTCCCCAAGCAACCCTCGCGCGGTTGGACAAACTTAGCTGGCAATTAGAAGCCAATCAAAAGCGTCTCAAACAAACCGAAGCCAAAATTTTGGATCTCGAGTCGTTTCTAGAAGTTGCCGACCGCACCACCACTGCGCTGGAAATACTGAGTAAATCTTTATTTCAAGAAGTGCTTGGTGTGCTGGAAACAAATTTAACACGCGCCATTCAAGAAGTGCTGGGCCAGCCAATCAAATTTAAGTCCAATGCGGACTTCAAGCGTGGTGCTGCAGCAGTGAATTTTTCCATCGAGCGTGACGGTAACACCGAAGACGTCTTGCGCGGGCAGGGTGGCTCGGTGCAGAACGTGCTGAGCGTGGGTTTGCGGATGTTTGCCTTAGCCACGCTTAATCCGGAGCGACACCGCCAGTTCCTCGTACTGGACGAGCAAGATTGCTGGTTGAGGCCAGAGTTGGTGCCAAAACTGGTCAACATTGTGCACCGCGCCGCGCGCGAACTTGGTTTTCAGGTTTTGATGATTTCTCATCATGATGTGGGGTTGTTTGAAAAGTACGCCGATAAGATCTACCGGTTATCCCCAAAAAACGGAACCGTAGAAACCAACGTAATGGCTGATCCCCCCGGATAAATGTTGGCTTTTTTGCTTCAAATCAGGCTCGTGACCAATCAGAAGTTGAATAAAATGGGCCTTTTGTGCGACAATCGGGCCGCCGACAGGCAACCCAGAACGAGAAAATCCTATGACCCAAACGCGAACAACTGTGACCGGAAGAAAAAAACGAGGCATTCCTGAGGGAACATGGATTCAGTGCCCGGACTGCAAATCGGCGATCTTCAAAAAAGAAGCGCGGCGATTGCTGCATGTGTGCCCCAGTTGCGACTACCACATGTACGTGTCGGCATCTGAACGCATTGAACAAGTTCTCGACAACGGCACCTTCGAAGAATGGGATCAAGACCTAATCTCCGGTGATCCATTAGAGTTCACCGACAGCCGCGCCTACGTTGACCGGATCAAAGCGGAGCAAAAAAAGACAGGCCTCAAAGACGCCGCCATCACGGGTTGTGGCATGATTCGAGCGCGGCGTGTTGCAATCGGCGTCACCGATTCTCAATTCATCATGGGGTCGATGGGCAGCGTCGTGGGTGAGCGACTGGCTCGTTTGACCGAGCGTGCAACCGAACAAAACCTGCCGTTGATCATCATCAGTGGCTCCGGCGGCGGTGCGCGTATGCATGAGGGGATTTTGTCGCTGATGCAAATGGCCAAAGTTTCCGCAGCGCTTGCACGATACGACGAAAAAGGCGGGCTGTTTATTTCCGTGTTGACCAACCCAACCATGGGCGGCGTGGCAGCCAGTTTCGCATCGTTGGGAGATGTCGTCTTTGCGGAACCTAAAGCGCTAATCGGTTTTGCTGGCCCACGCACGATCAAAGCGACGATTCAAATTGAACTGCCCGAGGGTTTTCAGACAAGCGAATTCCTACTGGAGCACGGCTTCATCGACCGGATCGTAACACGCGAAAAACTCAAATCAGAAATCGCACGGACGATCGATTACTGTGGTAAATAACTTCTCTTTGGTCGGCTAACAAACCGATCAGCTTTTACGCAAGGCTAAGGATGGGAATCTTCGACAAACTTTTCGGCGATGGCTCAAAGAAAAAGGAACCTTTGGATGTGTCGTCGCGCTTCCTGCTGGATCGACACGCGTTTACTGGAACCATGTCCAAATTCCACGTAGCCAAGGAGATCGGCACGGGAAAGCTCTTTGGCATCAAGTTTCTCGACCGCGAAAAAACAGAGTACTTCAAGGCGCGGTTTAAGGGACTCGATAGACCGGGTGAAGGGGGCATCGCAATGCAGATTTCCCATCCGCTGATTGTCGAGACTTACGATTTTGGGATCACGACGACGGGCATCGACTACATTCTAATGGAGTACATTGATGGACCGGGGATGGACTCAGTGGTTCACGCGAAGAAGAAGGAAGTCATTCCCCATCGGTTGAAGCTGATACGGGAGATGGCCGAAAGCGTTCAAGCGGTTCACGACGCAGGATTCATTCACCGCGATGTGTGCCCTCGTAACTTTATTTGCCATGATAATTACACGTCGGCAAAAATGATCGACTTCGGTTTGACGATTCCCAACGAGGCTCCCTACCGTCTGCCCGGCAACCGAACGGGGACTCCGCAGTACATGGCTCCCGAGATCGTTCGCCGCCGCGCGACGGACAGTCGCGTGGATGTTTTTGCTTTCGGCGTCACGATTTATCGGTTGTTGACGTTTGAGCATCCTTGGGGGTCAACCGACACGACCGGGATGGCTGCATTGTCACACGACACGGTGGACGTAACAGATATCTTGGAACATCGGCCAGAGCTAAATGAAAAACTGGCCCGCGCCGTTCACCGCTGCATAGAAGTGAATCCGGAGAAACGATTCAAAAGCTGCAAACACTTTCTCACGGCGATCAGCACCGTGAAGAAGGAAACAGCCTGATTTCAAGGTCGCAGGGGTCGTGTGAATTCCGAGTCAGCGGAAGTCAGACTTCACCACCCTTGCCAGCCTCACCGGTAGCTAAGCCAATTTCTTCAGCGATGGATACGCGAGAAACCTGCCAAAGTTCTCAGGGGTGAATTTTGCCTCGTGGGCGGAACCGGCGAAAGTAAACTCACTTACCAGTTCGTCGTGGCTTTCAAACGCTTTGACGATATCTTGGTGATCGGCGGATCTTCGCTGGTGAATTTTGCTTTCGTTGAGCAACTCCGTGTGTCGCGAAACCATCGAATGTGTCTCCAGAAACTTACCACCGTTGGTCAACGACTCTACAGTGAAAAATGGAATGCCGGACTGTGTGCCAACCTCAACCAACACGTTACCATTGCGACTCAGATAGATCGTACGTGTTAGAACCAGCGGCGAGCTGATTTGGCGAAAGTCACCTACTTCGGTGAATTCCAATTCATTGAGTACGCGATCATGGAATTGGTGGAATTCGCTTTTCCGGTAAGACGCTTTTTCAATAGATATCTGCTCTTCTCCGAAACCGACGGCGCGAGATTTGGCCATGCCGGAGATCACGGCGTATCCAATGGCCAGAGGTAAGATCATCGCCAACTCCAACCAAAATGAATCAAAATTGGCCAACCATTGCGATTCATGGATCAAACGCTTCGTGAACACCGTTCCCCCAATGTATACAGCTAATACAAGAATCCCGTTGATCGCCTGTTTTGGTTTTCGGTATTTAACTGCTTTGCCCTCTGCAACATCAAACTCTGAATCGATCGCACGCTCGCGTAACGATCCATTCGACCAAGCTTGGCTGCCAATCAGACGCATGGCTTTGGGATGTTGGCGATAGGTGTCACTACGGTCATCATTAATTGCTCCCTGCCACGGTTGTTCTTTGGGTTTCTTAAAAAGCAGGCTGAC
>CALKXO010000362.1 GCA_938003615.1 uncultured Pirellulaceae bacterium
GACGGTGATGGCGTCAAAGCATCGTCCACACTGGTATCGCCAGTGTTGAGGCCTACCGGTGCCATATAAAGCTGGCAATCTTCTTTCTAATCAGCTACTATGTCGTTGAAACAAGTCGTCGAAAACGACAAAGTTCAACGCGCCATCTATCCGTGTGTCTCGTAACCTAATCTCCAATTGCGAAGGCGTCTCAAAGACACCCGGATAGATCGCAATTCGTTATCACGCTTGAGAATGTTGAAACCGAAGTACACGCTTAGCTTTCTGTTTGTAATAACGCTTGTCGTAGCGACTTTTTTCGCGTCGTTGTTGGAGTCACGGACCAGAGTTGGTCGAGCGTCATCTATTTCTCCGGACAAAGAATTCGCTCTTGTGATAACCAAATGGCGGGTCGGCACAATGTTTCAGTCGAAAGTTGTTTACCTTCCCAAGCTCATTAGACTTTCTGATGGCATGGTTGTATTCTCTATTGGAGAGAATGTTCGGATGACCAGTGACGACATACCTGAGGATAAGATGGAATCAATAGGGCTTGAATCCATTTGGGATCTTGATTCGAGTGCGGTAACATATGAAACACCAGTTAGACAATCCAGACACAGAAACACGATCAAAATCAAGCCGGACGGGAACGGTGTCAAATGGTCGGTTCATATTGTCGCGTGATAACAAATGGGCGTTTGACTTCGCGGGGGCACTTAGTTGAGTCCGAAGCGGCGGCCTGGTTTCCCTAAAGTTTTCGTTTTGCGTATCGATTGATTCCGCCGAAGTTCAAACGCTTTGTTCAAGAAGCCCGATTTTCTTTTGGCACGAAGTTTGCGACTGGGGTGTTTGATATTGAACCCCCATCCGTTTTTTTTGAAGCAGGCTGAAAGCTCTGTTTTCTTGGGTTTTTGTCGTGTTTTGTTTGGTATGTATTTGGCACGTCCATATTTCCAGCGTTTCGTTTCGAACCTGTTTTTTGTAACGACGTACGAATATCAGTAAAATTCGCTCGGTAGCAAGTCAAAGCAATTGCAACGGGACTTGCTGTTACTGCGGGCACGCATGGTGACCTCGATGGTTTCTTGGTCATCGGAAAACTTTTCCGAGTCAATCACAAACGGCTTGTAATTGGTGACGTGATTGAGGATGGTCTTAAGTTGCATCTTGTGGGATTCCGTGATGGTCGAATTGTTTGCAAACTCATCGTACCAGCAACGCTCACAAGGTGCATTTTTTGATCATCGTATTTTGATTTGAAAAGAGGCTTCGTCGCTCTGTCATCCGTCGGGGCTCACCCTAGGCGAAGCGAATGGGGCTCGACGGATGACAGAGTGATGAAGCCGGTGCCAAACCATTAAAGCTTCCAGCTCCAAAACCCGCACCAAAAACATTCGTCGATCAGAGTCCTGAGGGCCCAACTAAACTTCGCGACAAAATGAAAAGCAAACCACAAATTCTTCCGAAGAGCCTTTTTTTGGGGCATCGCATGGACTCTAGCGATTCTTGAAACAGTAGACTTTACCAGTAGACTTTAAAACGCAAATCTTTGTCATACAGATGTCGATGCGACCCCTGCGGGCAAATTACAGGCTGGCGATTGCTTCGTTGATAACATTTTCATCGACCCAAATCGGCAGAGGAGGGTCTGCGGTCACGGCAACCGCCAAAGCGTCTGACGGCCGCGCGTCGATCTCAATCAACTCGCCCTCGAACCGAATTCTCAGTTTGGCAAAATACGTTTGTTTCTTCAGGTCGCTGATTACGATGCTATCCATCTCGCCTCCCATATTTTCCACCACACTAACGATCAGGTCGTGGGTCAATGGACGCGGCCGCTCGACTTTTTTCACTCGCCGGTCGATGCTGGTCGCCTCGAAGATGCCAATCAGAATGGGAAACTGACGATCACCATCGACTTCCTTTAGGAAAACGTACTGGCTTTCGTTGATCTCGCTGATGATGATGCGGGAAAGTTGCATTTCGACTGGCATGGAAAACCTTGAATCTTCGTCAATGGACAGCGGGTTGGGCGCCGCGTGATACATTACAGCATTTGGTTAAAGGTATAACACTTTTCTTTGGCCTTTTCATCGTCTTTTCGCCCGCCAAGGATAGAACGATCGAAAATGTCATCCTTACGAAAAGACCAAACGCGTTTGAATTCACGGAGCCCGCTGATCCACGTTGCCCGAGTGTCTACAACGAAACGTTCGGCTATCACGCGCCCCAAATTAGCGATATCGCCATAGTTACCACAGTCCACCATTTCTTTGCCGTTGAAATGCCAAAGTCTGGGTGTAATTTTAGTACTTGGGCCAACCGAAAATCGGTTATAATCTGATGCAGCTTATCTGTCCCTTAAATCCGTTTTTCCACCGCCTCCTTTTTTTAAAAAACCAATCAAGGACGAACTTGATGGCGCTTGGTGACCAAAAATTTGACAATGCTCCTTCTGAAGGAGGTCCGGACGACTTGAGCGTTGCTGAGCCAAGAATCAGAAGGCGGCGCGGTGACCGAGTTGCCGAGGAAATCGCTGCTTTCCAGCAAGAGCAAATGCGTGGTGCGGCCAATGCCCGCGCGGACGACGAGCCACTGCCTCTGTTGCGCAACATTCCTCCCGTGACTTGTGTTACTGACGACGCAACGGATTCGCCAGTAGACCAGTCGCAGGACCGCTTAAATTCGCTTCGGCATGACAACGAACATCCTGTACAGCGCTCAACCAACCACCGGCAATCGACTCGGGACAACTTCGAGGTTGATTCGAGCAGCCGATCGTTGATTCCTGCTTACGCTTTGTTCACCTCGACCGTTTTATTGCTGGCGGCATGGTTGATTGGGCCGCGCATTGTCGAAGAGTACACCTACGCGGCGACGCGCGGCAAGGTCCGCGCTCAATACGAAAATGCCGTTGATTTGCTTCAAGCTAGGCCTTTGGAGAACGTGTCTCTCGCTTCCCAGCTGGTCGCCCAAAAGATCAAACCCAGTGTCGTCAGTATTCACGCCGGTCGAACCAACGACAACCAACGCGGTTATGGCTCAGGTGTGATCATGTCCAGCGCGGGCTACATCATTTCCAATGCTCACGTTTTGGAAGGCGCCAGTAGCTGCATGGTTCAGTTGCATGATCGTAGCCAGTACAAGGCAAAACTGGTCGGCGTTGATTTGGTCAGTGACCTTGCCGTGCTAAAAATCGATGCGAATAATCTTGTCCCAGCCGTTTGGGGCGATAGTGAAACAGCGGAAGTCGGATCAATCGTCTGGGCTATCGGGAGCCCCTATCGCTACGAGCAAACGGTAACCTCTGGCATCATCAGTGGCAAAGACCGTCCTGGCGATAAATCGCGAAAGCAAAATCTCTTGCAGACCGACGCGGCGGTTAATCCCGGAAACAGTGGCGGTCCACTGGTGGACGCCAGCGGCAATGTGATCGGAATCAATACGTCGATCTATGGCGAAACTTTTCAGGGGATTAGTTTTGCGGTGCCAAGTTCCACCGCCGAGTTTGTCTATGGTCAGTTGATCGAGAATGGCTCGGTCGTACGTGGATATTTGGGGGTTAAGCCTGAAGAGGTCAGATACCGGATGGCCGCCAGCGGATATTTACCTGACCTCAATGGTGCTGTGCTGACTGTGGTTTATAAAAATTCTCCTGCCGATCTGGCGGGGTTTAAAGAAGGGGACGTGATTCGCAAATGGAACGGTCAAGCAGTCAAGCAGTACAACAGCCTGTTCCAACTCGCTGAGCGGTCGCCTCCCAATTCAACGGTTGAGGTAGTTTTAATTCGAGATGGCCATAGTCTGAAAAAGAATGTGGTTATTGGAGAGTTACCCGATCTTTCATCGAGGTATTTTATTCCCCAGCCCACTCCGCAAGTAAAATAGATCGGGGGTTTCGGAGCCAATGCTCGGACTATGTGTTGAACCCACGAGTTAGGCACAATCTGCCGCATAAAAACAGCATGAAACCCGTCTTATTCTGGCCGCAGAGCCCCTATTCCACCCAGTTCAGGCAGGTAAGGCACTTAATAATCGATCTGGAAGTCGCGTGGATTCTCGTCTAACCTATCGTGATTCTAGGCAAACGTTTGGCCGTTAAGCCTTGTGTTTTTTAGATTCGATCAGTTCTTTTTCCAGCCAAGTATTTCAGGTAGATAAGTATGTGTGGAATTGTTGGATACGTTGGCCCTCGTGTTGCACAGGACTTTCTGTTGGAGGGGCTACGTCGACTCGAGTATCGAGGCTATGACAGTGCTGGAACGGCGACTTTGACTAGCGACAATTCCATTAAAGTCACGAAATCGGTTGGCCGCATTGCGACCCTGGCTCAGGAAGTCGCCGCCGACCCTTGTGATTCCGGAATTGGGATTGGGCACACCCGTTGGGCAACGCATGGTGCCGCAACAAAATCAAACGCTCACCCACACATCGGCGGCGAGAACCTACTGGCGATGGCGCACAACGGCGTGATCGAAAACTTCGCCGAGTTGCGAACGCAGCTCAAGCAAAAGGGTTATACGTTCAACTCCGAAACCGACACTGAAGTTGTCGCTCATCTGCTGGCAGACATTCTCAAGCCAAAACTTGAAGCCCAAGAGAAGAGTGGCACAAAACTGACGACTCAGGACGCAGTAGCGGCAATTAAGGAAGCCATGGCTCAATTGCGGGGCACCTTTGGCTTAGCGATTATTTTCCGCGAATGGCCCGATTCGATATTTGCGGCTCGTTTAGGAAGCCCGTTGGTGATTGGAGTCGGCGACGGCGAGCATTTCCTCGCCAGCGATGCCCAACCACTAGTCGGATTTACAGACAGGATCGTATACCTGGCTGACAATCAGGTCGCTATCGTCAATGCCGATACGTTGCAAGTTTCCCACCGTGATGCGGGGGTGGTCGCTCACGACGTGAAGGCTTTGAATGTGGAATCCAATCAGGTGGACATGGGCGATTTCGATCACTACATGTTAAAAGAGATCTTTGAGCAACC
This sequence comes from uncultured Pirellulaceae bacterium, assembly GCA_938003615.1. Lineage (GTDB taxonomy): Bacteria > Planctomycetota > Planctomycetia > Pirellulales > Pirellulaceae > Mariniblastus. The sequence continues at coordinate 4,973 of CALKXO010000362.1, forward strand.
CGAAGCGCTTCGCAATACGATGCGCGGTCGATTAAACGAGCACGATGCTACCGCCGTATTTGGTGGACTGAACCTGACGCCTCAGGAACTGCGTAAAGTCAACAGGATCGTGTTCACCGCCTGCGGAACCAGTTGGCACTCGTCTCTGTTTGGCGAATATTTGATTGAGGAGGTCGCGCAGATTCCGGTCGAAGTTGAGTACGCCAGTGAGCTGCGTTATCGCAATCCTCCGATGGATGAAGCGACGCTGATTTTTGCGATCACGCAAAGCGGCGAGACGGCCGATACGTTGGCCGCGCTGAGAGAAATGAAGCGTAAAGGACATCAGACACTGGCAATTTGTAACGTCGTCGGAAGTTCGATTGCTCAAGAAGCCACCGGAGGAATCTACTTGCACGCGGGCCCCGAAATTGGCGTCGCGTCAACGAAAGCATATTCAAGCCAGTGTCTCTCGTTGATCTTGTTGGCGTTGTATCTTGGTCGACAGCGGCATCTGAGCTACTCGCGCGGTCGGGACATGATCGAAGCGATCAAGCAACTTCCCGAGAAAGTCGAAACGGCGCTTAAGACCAATGAAGCAGTTCGAAAAATAGCGGAGAAGTATCAGAAATATGACAACTTTCTCTACCTTGGCCGGCACTACAATTTCCCAACGGCACTCGAAGGTGCTTTGAAACTTAAAGAGATCAGTTACATTCACGCCGAAGGATATCCGGCGGCGGAGATGAAGCATGGTCCGATTGCTCTGGTCGACGAAAAGACGCCTTCTGTGTTCGTGATGCCTCATGGGTTCATCTACGAAAAAGTGATGTCGAATCTTGAAGAGATCAAGGCACGCGGTGGTCCAGTGATCGCGATCGCAGCCGAAGGCGACGAACGCATCGCGGAAGTCGCCGACGATGTGATCTATATCCCAAAGGTTGCCGCCTACCTGCAGCCGATCGTGGCTGGAATTCCGCTGCAGTTGCTGTCTTATCACATCGCTGTGCTGCGTGGCTGCGACGTTGATAAACCCCGCAACCTTGCAAAGAGCGTGACGGTTGAGTAGCAGATGGGGCAAATGGAACAGTTGACTCGGATGGGCAGTTGGCTCGGATGGGCAGTTGGCCGATCTCAACAAGGGATTGGCGACGCGCCGTGGGTTGCCATATCAGAACAGAAAAACTTGTCAGCCGTGGTGCTTACTGCTCTAGAAAGACGCAGTTAGGCTAGCCAACCGGCAATTACGCCGGTTTCAGGTTCGCCTTAGATTTCTCCACATTGCGCGTGATCTTGTTATCGTCATCGACAAGCACGATTTGCGCTGTGTGGTTTTCGACTTCCTCTTCGTTGTGCAGTCCGTAGCAGCAGATGATGACAACGTCGTCGACCTTTACCAGTCGCGCTGCAGCACCATTAATGCAAATTTTTCCAGATCCTGCGATCCCGGGAATGACGTAAGTACTCAGACGAGTTCCGCTGGTGACGTTGTAGATGGAGACCTTCTCAAACGGGACCATCTTTGCCGCGTCCAGTAGATCGGTATCGACGGTGATACTGCCTTCGTAATTCAGGTCCGCCTGAGTGACTCGGGCGCGGTGAATTTTCGAACGAAGCATTGTACGTAACATGTAGATCTCGTATCAAATATTACCGGGCTTTAGCCGGTGCGGACGGAGGGCGGGTCGGCTAAATTGCCGTCTGGCTGCCCCATAGTTTGGTTGATGGGCCACCAATTGGCAACCCGTCGGATTTGTAGCCTTTAGCAATAGTTACGGATTAACTCCCTGACTTGTAAGCTCAGATTCACTAAAGTTTCTAACCACAGATGAACACGGATTGACTGCCGGTATATCCGTGTTTATCTGTGGTTCAAAAAAAACAGGCCAAACACGGAACTTATTTCATGACTGCCCCTTAGCAGCATTTCGCAGCAGCAGTTGAAGTAAATTGTTAACGTACGTTCTCGCTGCGGCGTCGTGAAAGGCGAACCTTTGACGAGTAATCTTACCAGCGCTTACCAGCGTGGGATTGAGCGCGAACCTTTCGCGAGATTAAGCGCACCTTTCCCGAGTTTGAGCGCGAACCTTTGAGACCTTACGATGAAGAGTTTCTCTTGGCTGCATTGTTGCACGATGTGGGAAAAGCGATTGATCCATACGACCACGTTGCTGCCGGAGTTGAAGAACTGACGGACTTTGTGACTGATCGCACGCTGTGGTTAATCAAGCACCACATGCTGGCTCATCAAATCCACGACCGAACGATTGGTGCGCGAGTCTTGCGTCGTCTTCAAGCAAATGAGAATTTTGACGATCTGGTTTTATTGGGCGAGTGCGACCGAGGTGGTCGGAAGTGCGGCGTGGAAGTCACCGACGTGGACGATGCGCTGGATTACATCCGTTCCATCGACACGATGTTCGATTGATCGATCGATCGATCGTTACTTTGAGAGTGTATCGGAATTCGCTTTGGAACACTCATCCGGTCGTCCACTCTGTATGTTCCCCAGTAGCCCCTGCGGGAGGGTGACACCAGCGCGTCAGATTGGGCAATAGAAACTCTCTACTGATCTAGAGACTCCATCACCAGCGGTTGACTGCTCTTAGGATCGCCGACGCGAATTGCAACTTTACCGTCCAAGACGCGCTGAATCAACTGGCCCACAATGTCAGCGCGCCAGCCTTGTTCGAGTCGCTGTGGCTTATTATTCTTCAACAGTCCCATTTTCGAAGCCGCCAGATCACGTACCTCTTGTGCCGTTCCAACCAGCGGTGATGCGATTTGCTGCTCATGGCAAACCACGTTCAGCGCGGTGGTGATGAACTGCCCCAGCAGGCCAAGGTTGACCGATTTGTGGCTGTTGATCTTCTTGGGGTGCTCGCTGGCAGGAAGCTGAAGTGCTGTTTCAATGGCTTGTGAGATGCCGTCAAGTGAATTCGACGATACGCGATTGGAGAAACCGCGGATGGCCCGGATCTGGTCAATTTTGCTGGTACCGCGACGCGCGAGTTCGACAATAAGATCGTCAGCTAAAGTTCGTTTTGCGGAGCGGTTACGACGTTCGGCTTCTGCATTCCGCCAAATCCAAAGCTCTCTAACGATCGCGAGTTGATTGGGGCGCAGCCGCGCGGTTCCTGAGACACGTCGCCATTGCGGTTTCGTAACCGTATCTTCTAGGCTTTGCTGCCACGCGCTCATCTCGGTTTCCATCCACTGCAATCGGCCCTTCTCGTCCAAGCGTTTACAGAGCGTTTTGTATACTGGCCACAGATGAACCACGTCTTCAAGTGCGTAAGAGATTTGACTCTTTGTGAGCGGACGCTGCCGCCAATCGGTACGTGTTTCTCCCTTGTCGACGGTTTTCCCGATTGTCTTGTTCACTAGGTTGCCATAGGACGCCGGATACTCATATCCAATCAGACCGGCGGCAAGTTGAACATCGAACAGGCGCGACGGCCATTTGCCATAACTGCGGAAACAGAACAGAAACTCTTCCCTTGCCGCGTGGACGACCGTAATATGATTGCCCTCGCACAGCAATTCCCAGAAAACGTCAATGTTGTCGATCGCCAGAGTATCAATAATGGCGTAGTCCGATTCGGTTGAAACCTGAATCAAACAGAGTTGGGGCCGAAAGCAGTTCTCGCTGACGAATTCGGTGTCAAAACCGATATAGCGACTACTGGCCGCTTCTGCGCAGAACTTGGCGAGCGTTTCCGCGTCGGTGATGTGTTGGAAATCGTGGGCTTCTGCCATAATTGGAGGCTTGCGTGGGAACCGAAGATCGAGTCAGTGATGCGATTCTAGGGAACTTACGAAATATTGATACCCGTCTGCATCCCCTTGAGCCTTCGAGCACCTCTCCATCAAATGTTGATCAGCGTTAAAAATCCTAATGAAGCACGCACGGCGGCGGCCCATCCATTGGTTACCATTGTTGACCTGAAAGATCCGTCTGCCGGCGCGCTTGGTTTTGCAGGAGCCGCGACTGCTAACGAAGTGATCGAGGCAGTCAAAGAGACAGCCCGCGCCAAACAAATCAGCGTTGCCTGCGGCGAGCTGCGTCAGTGGCGGTTGGGCAACGCGGACTTGGCGGCTGACTTTGATCTATGTGAGTTGGAGAGAATTGACTGGACGGCCGTCGCGTTTGTCAAAGTTGGGCTTTCGGGAGATTTCGCAGTGGCCCCAGATATCGGTCGATTGACGCGATTTCTTTCGGTAGTGCCCAAGCATGTGCGGCGAGTTCTGGTGATCTATGTGGATCTGTTTTCTACGCAACAAGCCGAAGAGTTGATTCGCAGTGCAGCCACACTGAACGCTTCGGTTCTCTTGCTGGATACTTTTAACAAATCAGCCGGAAACACGTTTGCTTATTATTCTCACTTGGAATGTCGGTCGCTCTTCCGCATCGCGCGGAACGCGCAAATGATGGGAGTGCTGGCCGGTTCAATCGACACCGGGAGCCTCGCTCAAGCTATAGAAACGGAAGCCGATCTGATCGGCGTCCGTGGCGCAGTCTGCCAGAGGGGACACTCGGATTTGGGTGAAATCCGGAAAAACAGTATCTGTCAACGCCGTTTAGATCAGTTCCTTGATGCTGCAAGAGTGATCTTGGCCAAAGCTGGCCCCGTGTCGTAAAATGGCCAACGCTACCGCTTATTTCTCCCCTTGGGAGAATGACGTGCGCAAGCTGTTTACGATGGCGGGCCGCTCTAAGCAATTTAATACGAACAATTTAATACGACCAACTCGAAGGATCGATGTGTCGCCGGATCGCCGTGGAAACAATCTGAAACCCAACGCAGATGATGGCTGTTCCGATCGAGAGTCCGCTCTGCCACCCAGTCTACAGTCCGAGCGATGGCAGATCGCCACCGGTCTAACGCTCGTCGTCTTCATTGCAGCAGCTATCTTTTTTGTGCAGCTCGGCCAGTGTCAGCTGTGGGATCGTGACGAACCTCGCAACGCCGGCTGTGCGGCTGAAATGATGCAGCGCGGAGATTGGGTCGTGCCGATCTTCAACAGCGAACTCCGCTATCAGAAACCCGTATTGCTTTATTGGCTGATGATGGCGGCTTATCAGATGTTTGGCGTCAATGAATTTGCGGCTCGATTCTGGTCTGCACTAGTGGGTGTCGGGTCGGTCGCGCTAACCTTTGGGATCGCCCGCCGGTTGTTCGATCACACGACGGCTATCATCAGCGGTGTGGTTCTTGCATCAAGCGTGATGTTTATCGTTGCGTCACGCGCCGCCACTCCCGATGCATTGCTGATCTTCTTCAGCACAGCGACCATTTTTGCGTTCGTCATGGGTAGCGTTCCGCGCAAAATCACCGGCGACTTGCCAACAGCCTCTATCGTAACCCATTTTGGAAAACTGAAATTCCGTTGGTTGTTGTTAATGGGGGGCAGCATGGGGCTGGGGATCTTGACCAAAGGCCCAATCGGATTCCTGATGCCAATGGCAATTGTTGGAATGTTTCTGCTACTGATGCGGCAACCGGAATTCTATAGCGAACGCCGCGAGAGCCCTTCAAAGTTCCTCGCCGTGGTGAAACCTTTCCATCCGTTTCACTTTGTCAAAACCACACTCGCCATGCGTCCTTTCACGTTGGCCGTGATTGCACTTGCCATTGCATTGCCGTGGTATGTTTGGGTCGGCATACGCACTGAGGGAGACTTTCCGCGTATCTTCTTTCTGACCGAACATCTTGGCAGGTCCACCGTTGCGTTTGAGAACCACAGCGGAGGCGTTTGGTTTTATCCTGTCGCGATTCTAGTTGGCTTCTTTCCTTGGTCATTGTTCTGGCTACCGGTCGCGCTGATCGTTTGGCGACTGGTATGGAATTTTGGCGAGCAACAGCGTTCCTTTATCCATGCTCACCCCGGCATTGTTCTGATGCTGTGCTGGGCTGGCGTGCAGGTTGCTCTTTTTACGATCGCCCAAACGAAATTGCCCAGCTACGTAACGCCTTGTTATCCTGCGCTTGCGATGTTGACGG
>CALKXO010000363.1 GCA_938003615.1 uncultured Pirellulaceae bacterium
CGCCGTCGTTACGGCCCGGTGTCGCTACGCTCCATCGGTCACTCCGGCCACCGGCGGCTGCCGATGTTGGAACGACCACAGGTTCTGAACACTCTACTTTCTTTACTTTCTGGCGAAGCCCGCCTTCCATGGCCTGCGCGACCGACGCCATCCGGGCGCCGGGCCTAGTCTTACGGCGGCCATCCGTGGACCGCCGGGGCTGCGCCCGTGTAATCAATCATTCGTCAAGGTAACGCCGCGACGTGCTGCAAACAGAATCAACATTGGAATGATCAAACGGGTTCCGCCGCGAATGAGATTATTCGCTTCGGTTGAGCGGAAATCGCGGCGGTTGGTTTCGGCTGAAAACCGAAAAACAAGGTTGACCCCATCGACCCCAGCCTTGACAACAAAATTGAAACCTTTCTGCAACGCAACTGCACTAGGAATCCGGAAAAGGGAATCCCACCCAACATCTTCCTGAAACAATTAGAGAGAGCTGAGGCATAGTCCACTCCGACATGAACGAGCTGGGCAGCTTTGAAGACAATTTAACTGCAAGTTCATGTTGCCCTGATCTGTAAGACTCTCCAAGCCCCACAAATACAACATTTTCCTGTCGAGCACTTTCTAAAACTTTCGCATTTTGTACTGCTAATTCAATCTGCCCATTCAAGACTTGCGTTAGTAGCACGCACTCTTTATCGAACTCGCTTTCTGCATTTTTGAATGCAGCCTCATAGTCCGAATTCTTAATAGCTGGAACGTTAGTGGTGATTCGACTATCGCTAATCTTCGGATATATTTCAGACAATTCGTGAAGGGGGCTTACCTGAGGGATACTCTTCAAACCAAGGCGTGCAAACTCCTTTTGCTGGACATGTTCAAAACTCTTTAAGATTTTCGAAAACTTCACCGCAAGTTCGTCAAACCCCAGAACGGCAGAAATTTCCGCGGCGACTCTTGCCGCATCAGGATTTTGACAACCGAATCCAAATAAAAGCGTGATTGGTTGAAATCGACGAGCGGTTTTTTGCAGCAGTGATATCGCAAGCTTACGATTGTCTGTTTGTAAATGGTCCATGACTTCACCTGCGAACAATAATTGATCCTACTTAATTCAGTTCTCAACTTCGATTCCTTTTGCTCTCAGCGCCTCCACTATCTGAGCTCGCACATTCGGCGGAGCTTCATTGTTTGGAAGATGCCGCTGTAGACCGGATCGAAATTCTAGTCGGACTCGATTAGGCCCCGTTTTGAAGGCTGTGAATCCGTAGAAGTTGTTACCCTCAACCGCCGATTCGTTCATCTGAAGAATGCCTTGTAATGTTCGATGAAAAGTGTTTCGTGGTCCGCGCCCAGCATTAGTCAATCCATCCTGAGTGACAGTTTTATTGGAGGGACGCATTATCCAATTCCCAGTATTCTCACTAATCACTCCGGAAAATCCGGGGTCGGTCTGGGGGGCTCTGCCTACAGGGTTAGCGGGACGCGGTCCAACAAATCCTGGACGGTAATTGGAGAGCGTCTCGGCAATAGCAGTGTTGGAAAGATGATTGGTCATAGTTCCGCTCGCTCTGCTTGTTAGACCGAGATACGCATTAACGTTTGGGTGTACTCGCGTCTTTACATTCGCTGAAATCTTTCCAACAAGAACAAATGTTACGAGTTCTGCCCAATCTATTAGCTCCATCTGGCCAGCGGCAGTTCGCTGATAAACTTGGTATAGAAGATACCCCCCCGACAAAAAGGTTTATCACAGGTAATGCCAGCCAAGCCCCAACGGAACCGGCGACAACTGCATTATTCAATGACTGCTCTGCTGAAAGTCCCCGTCCGAAATAGTCAAACGCGAATGAAACCGCACCAAATGAGATTGCGTTGAGTCCAGCTTGAATACCCACGCCAGATACAAAGCTTACCAACGATTCTCCACTTGGATCTGTCCCCTGAATCGGATCGCCATGCGCATACGCATACTTGTGCAGGCTCTGGGGATCGGAGAGATTTCCGAAAAACGGATCGAGCCTGTTGAACCGTCCGTTTTGGGCGTTGTACCATCTGGCGCGAAGGTACACCTAACACCACTTCGCTCTATCGAATTGTTTTAACCTCGGGTTTCACCGATTAAAAGTCACGTGATGAGTTGATGATATCCACGTTTTTCAACTTTGAACTCGCTTGACCCGTTTTTCCATTAGTCCTCCCCGCGCGCGTGAGTGATGTTATGGTTTGATTCGATTCTTCCAATAGCCTGGCTTTCGACGAGTATGCGCCAACGCCACAACAAACAATTGGTCACCGCGTTGGATATAAGCAAGTACGAACGGGAATCTCCTGAAGCGAAACGCTTGGGTGCCGTGCAAGTAACGCCCCCACGTTTCTGGATTTCGTTTTACTTGACCTTCTGATCGAGCAAGCTCGATCTTGAATTGCTCTCCTACCTGCTCGTCGATCTCCGAATACCATTGGTCAGCTTCGATGACCTCCAAGCGGGCCTCAGGATGGTATTCAATTTCCAACATTTGGCTTTCCGCCGAGTTCTTTCCATAGCTCAGACGATGGGATAGTTTTAACTTTCCCAGAGTCAATTTCGGCAATGCGCCGCGCGATTTCCTTATCCCAAGCATCATCGATATCCCCTTGCGGTATATCGTTGAAATCTTCGACGCTTTCTAGCATCGCCTTGGCCAATGCTACTCGGTCCGTTACCGAAAGTCGCAGCGCTGATGCAAGCAGGTCATTCGTTTCAGATGGTATGTTGCTAGACATTTTGCTCTTCTCTTGGATTGTGTTTTGACGAGTGAATTATACGTAATTGGGTAAAAAGATGCGAGACATTTCTAGGGGCGAGCAGATTAGCCCCCTTCTTAGGCGGGCCAATGACTGATCATTGCCCGCTGATTTATCCTTGCGGACTAGTCTTCGGGTTGTCGGTTTACGGCGTTTGGTTTGGCCGGATGGGTTTTGTCATGGACGTCCTTTAGACGCTGGATGCTGACGTGTGTGTACAGCTGCGTGGTGTTGAGTTTCTTGTGACCAAGAAACATCTGTAACGATCGCAAGTCAGCTCCGTTTTCCATCATCAGCGTGGCTGCCGTGTGACGCAGTAGATGACAAGCACCCGGTTTGGTGATCTCGGCCAGCAACATGTAACGCCTGACCATAGCGGACACGAATTCGCGGTTGAGACGCTTGCCACGCGTTGATACGAACAGGCCGTTGTCACTGCTACGTAGCGTTAAATCGGGGCGTACGTCTTGTTGCCATTTCTCCAGCCAAGATAAAGCGCGCTTGCCGATCGGGGCGATGCGGTCCTGTTTGTTTTTGCCTTGACGAACAGTGACCGTGCCGCGATCGGTGCAGACATCGTAGATGTCAAGATTCACCAGCTCACTGCAACGGATCCCCGTTGAATAAAACGTTTCCATGATCGCGCGGTCGCGGATACCCAGCGGTGTCGTAATATCGGCCGCGTTGAGGAGCGTTTCTACTTCGTCGGCTGTCAGAATATCGACAGGTAAGCGCTTCTCTTCTTTCGGAAGATCGATGCCAATAGCCGGGTTAGTGTCGAGGTGCTGGTTTTGCTTCAGCCACCAGAACCATATACGGACGCTCGTCAGGTAGTGACGCTGCGTGTCGAAGCAGAGCGGGCGTTTGGTCTTCGGACTGCGGTAGTGGAACAACCAGCGCCGATACGCTCCGACGTGGTCGGGCGTGACTTCGTCTGCTCTTTCGATGCCACGTTCCTTGCACCAGGCGATGAAGCGATTGATGTCGTACTCCCAGCCTTTGACAGAACGGTCGGAGTAATTCTTCATACGCATCGCTTGCAAGAACTGGAAGGACAACGTTGGGAACTCAGTAATCTTCATGGGAAAAATCCTTGAGGTTGTTTCAGCGCACACCGGTAGCCCGGAGTGGCTGAAGGGGTTAAGAATGGCCAGAGAAGCTGGCCGGAAGTTAACGGCAGTTGAACGTGGTTACGCTCGCCAGAGCGTGGAGGCGGTGGGATGATGTTGCCAAGGCCGTCCACCGTCTGGCGACGGTAGCCACGTTGGTGCGCGCGTTGGTGCGCGTTTAAAAAAGCGTCCGCTTGTCCTTAAACGGGACAAGCGATCGTTTTGGGCTGTGATCGCGGCTAAACGCTGTGGCGGCTGTTGGTTAGCTAACTTGGACCAAGTGGTCGATAGGCAATCGGATGGCTGCGACCGCCTTGAAAAGAAAACACGGCAGCCGTCAAGGCAACGGGATTCGGGAGCTAACCTAGTGTCTGTCGTTAAACCTGTCTGAGGTTTTAAAAAACGAGTCTAATAACAAAAAAATTCCTTGAAGTTTTGAACCAACCGTTGGGTTGGCGCGTTGAATTAAGTATTAACACAACAATTCAACTCAAAACTCAAGGA
>CALKXO010000364.1 GCA_938003615.1 uncultured Pirellulaceae bacterium
CAGTCGAATTCAGCACCGATTCTCAACTGCGCATCGAACAAAAGTGCCGTAAAAAACGGGCCTGCGCAAAATGGGCAGCTACCATGACAGGTGTCTTTGAAGCTATTCCATCACGTCTGCCAATCCACCCCATCCCCCGCACAGCCCCAAATTGGTGTTGGAGGTAAGTCTGCGAATTGCTACGATCGGCAACTTCATTGAACCAATTGGCAAAGCAACAGTTAAGGACCGCGCGCATGGATCAGTTCATGGACAACCAACAAATCGCTGAATATTGCAATTTAGCGCTTACATGGATTGGATTCGGCACTGTCGTTGGACTGGCGGCCAAAGCGATCATGCCCGGACGCGATCCGGGAGGCGCGATTGCGACGGTGCTAATGGGTATCGCCGGAACGCTGATCGGATGCGCCGTCCTGCAATACTTTTCAACTTCCGGACAAGTCGTCAAACCGGTTAGTTTGGAAGGGTTTGCCGTTGGATCGGCGGGCGCTTTGGTATTGCTGATCTTTTACAAAGTGCTGGGTGGATATTGGTTCGTCGAAGGTGAGGGCACCACGCGCCGCAGAAGACGAAGAACGCGGTATCGCAACGCGTACGACGACTAGTCTAATTTTACCACGCCGAGATCGACTATCTATGAATCGATCGGATCGTTCTTTCCCACGATCACTAGGCCGGATTCGGTAATCGTAAATCCACGACACAAATCCTGCTCGACGCTGTAGCCAATCTCAGCGTTGTCCGGAATCACGACGTTCTTATCGATGATCGCTTTGCGAATTTTCGCGTTCCGCCCAACCACCACGCGATTGAACAAAATAGAGTCTTCCACATGCGCGTAGCTATTGACACGCACCTCTGGACCAAGAATCGATCTTTCCACTCGACCGCCGGAAATGATGCTGCCCGGACAGACGATACTATCGGTTGCCATACCCAATCGCTCGTCGCCAACTCCTTGATCGCTGAAAACGAATTTAGGTGGCGGGAAGTTACCGTGAAAACTTCGAATTGGCCAATTCTGATCGTACATATTAAGCATCGGATCGACTTGAATTAGATCCATGTTTGCTTCGTAGTACGCATCGATTGTACCGACGTCACGCCAATACGCCTGACTCTTTTTGTTTTCATCACGAAATGGATAGGCGAACACCCGGTAGTCATCGATAATTGACGGAATGATGTTCTTGCCAAAATCGTTGCTGCTATTGGGGTCGTTGGCGTCTCTGAGCAATTGCTCGAACAGAAACCGAGCAGAGAAAACGTAGACCCCCATACTGGCCAGCGCGATATTAGGGTCGCCTGGAACCGTCTTAGGGTTGTCGGGCTTCTCATCAAATCCGACGATCCGCTGCTTTTCGTCGATCGCCATTACGCCAAACGACTTCGCTTCATCGACCGATACCTGAAGAGCTGCCACGGTAAGGTCGGCATTATTGGCGCGATGTTCCATAATCATCGCTTGGTAGTCCATCTTATAGATATGATCGCCGGCCAGAATCAGTACCTCTTCTGGCTGCTCTTTTTCGATCGCATAAATATTTTGATAGACGGCATCTGCGGTGCCCTTGTACCAGTTTTCGTCGATCCTTTGCTGCGGCGGCATCACATCGATAAAGTCCCCCATCTCACTGCAGAAATATCGCCGCCAGCCGTTATTAACGTGCCGGTCAAGACTCATCGCCTTGTACTGAGTCAATAGAATTAGCTTCTTAAGGCCGCTATTGAGGCAATTAGATAGAGCGAAATCGACGATGCGATAACCGCCGCCAAACGGGACAGCTGGTTTAGCACGGTCTCTGGTTAGTGGCTCTAGACGTGATCCTTTACCACCGGCCAGTACAACAGCCATCACATTTTTCATCTTTAGCCTGACTCGGCGCTCAAGGGCGGAACCGCTGGAGGGACAATTTACTTCGCTGCTGACGCGGCGACGGTTCAAATATAAGGCTTCTGCGAACTTCGGAAAAGCCAAAGAGCCTCATATCTGGCCTTTTGCGAAAGCGCACCACTAGACTGCCGTAAAATCCTCCCTATCTTCTCCAGAAACCGCGTCAACTGGATTTGGTTACAGCAAGAATGACCAACAAAGAAACAATAGTCGGTAACGAGACGGTGGCTGCTGCCCGCGTCAAATCGTCAAGACGCTTGCCTGTTGTGCTGCCAAGAGATGCGGATATCAGCGTTGAACTAGTTCGCGCTGAACTAGTTCGTGAGGGCAGAGGCCCGATGTGTTACAGGCGTTTTCGCTGAAGGAGCAGAAGAAGCAGTAATGGCAGTTTGTAGAGAAGATCTTTCTGCGCTGTCCTTGTCTGTTTTGTCTGTGATTCGCGTCATCACATGAGCTCCGAAAAAGACAACTCCCCAAAACACTATAAAACCAACAATGCGAGCAAAGTTTCCAGTCGAAAAACTGCTCATTTCAGATGCCAAAACAATCCGTGGCATCATCTCAACTGATGTGTTGTGACTGTCGAAGTTAATTATGATGGCGTCATCGCTTGTTGGCGAAAACCGTTGCATGAAGTCATATCCTAAATCGATTTCAAGAACAGCCTCTGGCTTGAAAGACGTGATCTCGGATTTGTCCAACAGTAGTTCGCCACCAAAACCAGCGTTGGTAACGATGTTTTTGGACGTATCATGGATCTGAAAGCTGAGACCGGTAAGTGACACCGACTCCGTGTTGTCTGGGTCGCAATCGACGTCTACCTGAAACGAAAGACGATTCAGCTTCCTGATTCCACGCGACTGAAAATACTTGTACAACTCACCTGTCGTTAGCGTTTTGACCGCAAAATCAACCGCATCTGATTCGCTAAGGATTGGGCTGTAGCACGGCGAACAAATGAAATCACCCGCCACTTCTCGATCTCGAGAATTCTCGTCAATCACAATCTGTTCCGCCACGACGGCGTCAGCCGTAAGCGACGCGACAAGCGCAATTGCGAAAATTGAAAGAAGAATACGATACATCAGTCGTGAAAGCTTCATAGAGGTACGTCTTCGGTGAAAGCAAGCGAGACAATCCGTTACTCTCAATGTATCCGACAAACCTGCGATTTCAACAACATTTGCCAAAAATCGCCTATACTATCGGGGATATTTCGGACATTTTGCTGGCAATCCGACTGAATACTCTCAAGAATGTGCCCCAAAGCCCCGAGATAATGTCCGATTATTTTGCCTTTATCGGTCATCCTCATAAAGCAACTCTAAACCGTACCTACTTCTCAAAGGTGGACCCTTGAGCAGAACAGTCATTGGCAGGCAAACCAATCGCAGCAACTGGCCGGCCGAATACCCGTGAAACTTCCTTGATGAAGTAACCACGGGGAATCTGACCAGTTGGAATTTACCGATTCGTTTCAGTTCCTTGCTAAAAAACAGTTCCTCGGCTGCGAAGAACTGTTCGTCAAACCCACCAAAGAATTCAAACGCGTCTTTCCGACAAAACATGTAGCAGCCTGCAGCCCATCGGCCAAACGTCTGCCAAACAAGGCTGACCGCATAATACAGGCCCATTTTGAAGGGACCGATTGGCTGGAGCAGGTCCAACGATACGAAAGCGCCTCCCCCGACGGCGCCTTTGGAAAGCGCCTTCAATGAGGCATATAACGTCTTCTCAGGAACGATCGTGTCTGCATCCACGAACACGATCCAGTCAAACTGAGCTTCTTTGGCACCTGCGTTCCTGACCGCACCAATGTTGCGTAGCTCCACATCAATCACGCGCCCGCCATTCTCAACGGCGATCTCAGCTGTACGGTCGGTCGAAGCATCGTTAACCACAAGAATCTCAAAATCGGAAAGCAATGCTTCCGCGATCTTTGTCAATTGCTTGAGCGTCGCCTGCAGGTATTGCTGCTCATTGTGAGCCGGCACCACAAACGACACGCTGGGGAAACGCACCGGATCGGCTTGGACCAAATGGGTGTTATTGGGAATCACAGTAGCTCATTTGTCTTGGTGACCGACTTTGTTTGCTGCCGCAAGGCCTCGTACATTAACACCGCCCCCGTAACCGAGACGTTCAGGCTATCGGCAACTCCCAGCATCGGCAATCGAAACGGCTCGACCGAATCGGTTCTCCATTGCTCGGAAACGCCCGCCGCTTCGTTGCCCAAAACGATAGCGCACTTTCCTGTCAGATCGAGGTCGAAAAAAACATCCGTCGCATCCGGCGTCGCCACCAAAACTCGGTAACCTCTTTCCAACAGCCACGACTGAACTTGAGCCGTTGGCGCAGCCGCAACGGGGACCCTGAAAACAGCCCCTGCACTGTTTCGAATTGCGTTGGGGTGGAAGCCGTCTGTTCGAGTGTCCGCGACGATCACGGCCGCCGCCCCACTGCCATCAGCTGTCCGTACGATGCCGCCAAGGTTTCCCGGTTTCTCCAATTGATCGCAAACCACAATCAATGAGCTCGTTTTGCCTGTCACATTCGCGTTTATTCTATGGTCAAGCGTCGCGAGGTCGGTTTCCGGACGGCGGGCGGTCATAATGACTCCATCGACGCGATCGCCATAGCTGAGCGACTCGAAAAGCTCCTCAGCCAGCAGATAGAAGTAGTCGTTGGGCTCTGTTCGACCTGCCAACAGCGTCCGCAATTCTTGCAGTGGTTCACGCTGCGACGCCCCATCGGTCAGGAAAACCTCTTCTGGCCTCACTCCCGATTTAATCGCTCGCAATACCTCGCGCCATCCAAACACGATGATGCGCCCCTGCTTCTTGCGACCGCGCGAACGGTGCAATTGCAGCGCGTCCTTGTATCGCTTGCTGTTGGAACTGGTGATGGGTTGCATGTTGGTCGTTTCCACAAGATGGACTTCACTGCTGTCGCGGCGGATCAGGATGTCGCTTAGTCTGACTGTCGCTATCTTACTCCCCAGCGGAAGCAATCTCCGCTGGGCAGCCTGGCTCCGGATTGGGATTTCAGCGTCAGCTCCAGCGTTTCGCCCGATCCGAACCGGAGCCTTCGTGTCTCGCGCGCTTGCTGTTTTAGATCGTCGGCATTGATGCCCGGCGTGTGGCAAGAAAGAATCAGCATCTTGAGCTCATCTCCCGCCAATTGCGTTGCCAATTCGATCAACGTCGGCAAGTCGCGCTGAATTTTCCAGACATCTCCACCGGGGGCACGCCCGAACGAAGGCGGGTCGGCGACGATGATCTGGTACTTCTTTCCTCGCTTGACCTCGCGTCGCATGTAGGCCAGCGCGTCATCGACAATCCACCGAATGGGTGCGTCAGCAAGCCCCGACGCCTGTGCGTTTTCTCGCGCCCATGTCACCGCAGGCTTAGCCGCGTCAACGTGCGTTACCGAGACGCCGCAATTCGCCAAAGCCATCGTCGTGCCGCCGGTGTAGGCAAAAAGATTGATCGCATTGAGCCCTTCGACACTTTTGCGCCGTTTATCGATCCAGTCCCAGTTGGCCGACTGTTCAGGAAACACGCCAACTTGGCCGGACGGCGCCAACTTCAACAAGAAGCGTTTGCGGTCGTGCTCGATTGACCAATCATCGGTAGTTGAGGAAGCGGTGGGTGAGGCAGGTTTCCATTTGCCGGGGCCCGAACCGTAATGCTTTTCATACGCGGCATCGCATACCCAATCGTCGGTCTTGGCTGTCCCAACATCGACCGAAGGCGTCTCGCGGCGGATCGTCCGTCCGCCAAAACGTTCCAGTTTCTCGCCGTTGCCAAAATCGATCAGGGCGTATTGCGCTTCATCAAACATCAATACCAGATCCATAGCTTGGGCCTAGTCTGCTGCAATCGAAAAACCGCCTCGTGAGAAACGGCCGTATCTTTAAGCACCAAGCACTGGAGATCGTCCATGCGATAGAAGTAACGGAACGCGTGGTCGGTGATCATGGTCCCTTCTAGGTCGAGAACGGCCGCGTTCTTCAGGTCTTTGAGCTTGTCCAATTCTTGGTCGGTCAGGGAGGACTGTCGTTGATCGATCACAAACCGTCCGGGGTTCTTTGCGTCGACCCATTGGTTCTTGCGGCAGTACCACAAGACGCCGTCCCAGAACGGACGTTGGAACCAAGCCAGTTGCGTGTACGGATCACGGCGAAACTGCCACAGCTTCCAAACCGTGGCACCATAAAAGAAGGCAATTGCCCCAATAAAGGCGGGCGCGGCAACGAACATTAACCCGCCGGTGCCCGTAAAGACCACAAAGAGAGCCGCCACGATAAAGGCAACGAATAGACAATGAACGACGACAACCAAAATCCCCGGAGGAACGCCTTCAGAAACCACGTTGGATATCCATAACTGCATTCCGGATATCTTGATCTTGATATCATCGATCGGCTTGCCGGCAACTTTGTCACGCGGTGCCGATGAATAGTTGCATGATTGGCAAAAGCCGCGTTTGTCGGTCTTCTTACCGCACTTACGGCAACGATTCGCCCGGTCCAGCGGAAGAAAGTTCTCGGCGCGTGGGTTGGCCTTGGCTCGTCCCGGTTGCGGTCGAGCAGCGTTGGTTTCGATCGCACCAGATCGAGCCGACCCATCTAGCACCGGGTCATCGAAGTCATCTTGCGCCACTCGCAAATTTAGTGGATCTTCCTCGTCTGCCCCGGACATTTCGTGACCGGCAGCAATGGGGGAGTCCACAGCAAACTGGGGGGCGCTGCGAGACGGGATTTTCACTCGGCTGCCGCACTGCGGGCATTTCGCCATTCGGCCCGCTTTATCGCGTGGCGCGCGGAGTTGTCGCCCGCAGGGCCTATTGTTCCCCTCAGCATCGGGCAAAACGTTGGGACATCGAAATTGGACGTGCATAGGAAGTGACAGATCGTTCGAATCCGTGAATTCAAGGAAGCGCTTCAATGAGTGATGATTGCCGAGATGGCAAGCTTTTTCGGTCGTTCGGTGTGAACAGGGAATTTTTGCATAGAGCCATCATTATACGTCCCTTTTGATTGAATTTCGAGATTGATCCGTCACACTAGTGGGTTCTGGGTGCATGTCAGGAATTGCGTTGGCCCAAAATTCGTCTCATAGGTCAATGTCAAATTTGTTAGAATGTGCTTTAAGCTGGGTTGTTGATAACATTGAGATAAAGCAGGAGCACCAATCGCATGGATGCGAGACAAGCAGCGTTGGAAAAGAAACTGGCAAAAATCCTTCAGGAAGCCGCCGAAGTTGGGGCTGAGATCCAGGCGATCGAGCAAGGTCCGGGCACGCCTCACTATGACCAGATCGAGTCTCAT
>CALKXO010000365.1 GCA_938003615.1 uncultured Pirellulaceae bacterium
CAATTCGACATCTTTCATCAACTGGATCTCGCCATTGTTAAACATGTCGACTTTTCGTCGCGCATGCTCTTCGGTGTGGCTTTCGTACAATCGTAGCTCGAAAATGCGATCGCCGCCCTCGGTTGTGGCAGCCGGAACTTCGAGTTGACTCATTCCAGAAAACGCCTTCAGCAATCTTGTTTCGATGCGAGAAAAAACGCCATCTTTGAGCGGTCGATCCGTGTGCGGTCTGGCCGCTTTCTGATACGCAGTGTCAGCGCCAAGTTTCTCATTGCACTGGGCAAGCGCGTCAAGCGTTGGCCAGACGATCAGCGCGAAAATGGAATGATCGTTCTCATCCTTGAGATTATGGAATACGCCGATCTTTTTGACACCTTGCCGCATCAGGGCGGGTAGCAAAGCCGTTTCAAGAAATTCATCGGCGATCTTCTGTTTTTCAAAATCGAAGATCTTGTAGGTTCTCAGTTCGTAATATTCGGCTGCCATGGTTGGCTCCTGAAGTTGATTGCGTTAGGGAAAATGGCAGCAGGCTATTTTTTTAGCAGTTTCTTTACGCCCGGCATGATGGTCTTGGCCCAGATCCGATATCCATCCACATTCGGATGAAGCGCGTCAGGCATGATCTCTTTCGGCAAATTCCCATCCTTGTCTAAGAACTTATCGGCGATGTCCAGATAGAAGATGTCTTTATCGTCACCGAAGTTCTTGATGATCGCATTAATTGCATCATTTTGCTTTCGCATTTTTCCATCTGGTTTCTTGTCACGCGGAAAAATGGCAAACAACAAGATTTTTGCTTGGGGAATGCGAGCTCGAAGTTCCCGCAAAATCTCTTTGATTCCAGCAGCCGTTTCTTCGGGAGGTTCCGTGCGATGGCCGGTGTTGTTGGTGCCAATCATCAACGTAATCAATTTTGGTGAGAGCCCTTCGACCTCGCCGTTGCGAAGACGCCACAAAACGTTCTCAGTGCGGTCCCCACTGAAGCCAAGGTTCAGCACATGCCGTCGTTTGAAGTACTGGTCCCAAACTTCCTTTCCTCTATCTTCAAAATGATGTGTGATCGAATCACCGATCATGATCATTTCGATTTTCTTCCTCTTCTTTTTTTCTTCAAGCTTTTCCAGATGCCGATCGCCCCACCAAGCCAATGCCCATTCATCGGTCTGGACGTGCGCGGTGAGTGACAGGGGCAACGGTTTGACGCCGGGATAATCTCGCCAAATCCACCGCATCGCGTCCGGGAGAATCGCGCCACCGTGGTTGCCACTGTGGGCTCCGCCTCCATACTCGAACTTGAAGTCGTAGTCTTTGTACTCTAGCGCCTTGGCCATTTGTTGGTTGGCCAGCGGCCAGTTCCCGTGTTCGTTGTCCAGATCGTTGCTGCCGTCCTGAAGGTAGACGCGGATAGGTTTCTTCTTTGTTTTGCGGATAATGCCTGGGTAGGTGTCGCCATGACGAATATTGACGAAGCTGCCGATGTGGCTGATGACTTTGGAAAACTGATCAGGTTTCTCCCATGCGGCGGTGAACGCGCAGATGCCGCCGCTGCTGGCACCGCAGATTGCCCGACCTGCGGGATCCTTGGTGATTTTGTATTTGGATTCGACCTTCGGCAAAATTTCTTCTAACAAAAATCGAACATAGTCATCGCTCAATCTGTCGTATTCGTGAGCTCGATTTTCGGGCGATGGCCGCCAACCCGGCTTTTCAGGAAGTTTGTCTTTCTTGTGACCGGGATCAACAAACACTCCGATCGTGACAGGGATTTGTCCCGCGTCAATCAAATTGTCCATCACGACAGGAGCACGATATTCGCCGTTTCGATTAACATAAGCATGGCCGTCCTGAAACACCATTAACGCCGCAGGCTTAGATGGGTCGTACTGTTTGGGAACGTAAGTGTAAAACCGGCGCTTGGTTCCAGGATAAATTTTGCTGTCCAGATGGGTGAACTCTTCGATCGCCCCTTGCGGTACATCCTGGTCGATTATCGAGTCAGGGCCGTGGGAATAGCGCGTGGGTACGGGTTGCTTCTGCTGGTAAGCTTGAGCATGTTTGGGAATGAAAACAATGACTAGAGCAACGCAAACGATCCATCGCCAGCAGTCTACAACTTGTACCGTTCGGTTCCCTCTGGACAGCATAAAACCATCTCCAAATAATTTCAAAACAGGTTGCGCCGACATCGGCGTTAACAGTTGAACCACGATAATACCAACGCAGGCTGTCAACATGAAGAATCGTGGGCGACATTTACTGTTTTCTGATCCATGTATTTCACCAAAACGCCGACAATGAACGCCAAACCCTGCCAGTTGTGTGATCGGATCGTGAAACGGGGAACCACCGAACATCATTTGATTCCCCGTCGTTGCCACCGCAACAAGTGGTTTCAGGCACGTTATTCTCGGGAGCAAATGCAGATGACAATCTCGGTGTGCCGCGATTGTCACACCGCCATTCATAAATTTGTGCCTCGCGAAAAAGAGCTGGGACGATACCATAACACGATCGAATTGCTGTTGGCTCATCCCGAAATCGGGAAATTCGTCCAATGGGTCAGCAAGCGCAAATGATACCTGCTAGCGCGCCTAAACATCATGAACAACGCCCCAACTTCATTTGCCATTATTGGCGGCGGCATCTCGGGGCTTTCGGCCGCATGGTACCTGAAGAAATTGTGTCCCGAAGCACAAGTGACGGTCTTTGAATCGAGCGACAAGACCGGCGGTGTTCTGCAAACGGCAAGCGTTGGCGATTTCTTGATCGAACAGGCGGCCGATATGTTTGTCGCCCGGCCCGATGCAGCGCTACAGTTGTGTCGCGCGTTGGGCATCGAAGCCGAATTGCTCACGACCAAGCCCGTCGAAGAACGGGCCTTCATTGGGTTGGGTGACGAGCTCCATCCTGTGCCCAAGGGACTTTCCATGATGGTCCCAACGCTAGAGCAACCGATTCTCGAAACGGCGTTGTTGACTGACGCCGGCAAGCAACGCTATTTAGCAGAAGACAAAATCCCGCGCGTTGAAATCGATGGCGATGAATCACTGAAGTCGTTTGCCGTTCGCCGCTTTGGCATCGAGGCTTACGAAAAGATCATTCAGCCGATGGTCAGCGGAATATACACCGCCGACCCTGAAAAACTGAGCATGCGGGCGACGATGAAGCGCTTTGTGGACATGGAGAAAACGCATGGTAGCCTGATCGCAGGCACGGCGTCGTCTCGCGAAGATCAGGCCGCGCGCGGAGCGCGATACGATTTGTTCCGGGCGCCTCAAGGCGGCATTGGTCAGTTGGTTGAATCGCTTACCGATGCACTGGCCAAATTTCCCAACACAAATATTTCAACGAACAGTCGGGTTTCTTCGATTGCTCAATCAGGCCAGCAATGGACGGTCGACTTTATTAGAAACTCTCAGTCTGGCAACTCCCAGTCATTCGATGGGTTGATCGTTGCAACTGGCGCGGCGGCAGCATCCAAAATGCTTGCCGGCATAGACGGGCAACTATCCCAGTTACTTATCGGCATCGAAACTGCGTCGTCAGCGATCGTGGCCCTCGGCCTGAAGAAGAACCAATTGAAGAAGCCGTTTGATGGGTTTGGCATTATCTATCCGCACATCGACGGTGGGCAGGTGATTGCGATCAGTTTTTCCAGCAACAAGTTTGCCGGTCGCTGCGGCGATGACGAACTGCTGATACGCGTCTTCATTGGTGGAGCGCTGCAGAGTGAGTTGGTCGACTTAGACGACGAAGCGTTATTCGAAATCGCCTTGGCCCAACTGGATAAATCGGTTGGCCTTGAAGGGCAGCCAATCTTCAAGCGCGTCTTCCGTTGGCGAAATTGCATGCCCCAGTATCACCTTGGCCATGTAGAACGCGTTGAGCAGATTGAGTCGCTGGTCAAGGCTCACACCAATTTTGCATTGGCCGGTAACAGTTACCACGGCGTCGGTATTCCAGCATGTGTTGAATCTGGAAAGAATGCAGCGCTGTCCGTTTTAGGGGAAAAGTCCCCGGGCAACAGCTAGGCGTTTTTTGGACCGAATTAGGTAGGGAGCTAGTAGTTGGTACTCTCTAAGTATTCGTTGTGAAGGGCAATCAATTCGGTCAGGTTACCTGTGTCGGCTTTTTTGACAGAGGAAAGGTATGCGTCTCGAGCGATACTTTTTTCAACGCCAATTGTCTTTTCTGGCCATTTGACCAACGGATGGTCGTTTTGTTTCAGGAAGATGTTTCCGAGCAATCGAGACCATCGTCCATTGCCGTTTAGAAACGGATGAATGCGTACTGCTTCGAAGTGAACCCGCACTGACAACTCAAGTAGCTCATAAGTCTCATTCTCGATCCAGAAGACGATGTCACCCTCAAGCTTGTACAACTCTGTTTGGATACTCTGCCACTTGCATCCAACGTTTAAGTCTTCTTGTCGGAATTTACCTGCGTATTCCCAAACATCGCAGAACATTTCCTCGTGAAGTTTTTGAAACCAGTTCAAATCAAACGGGGCAAGTTTTTGAGATGGCTTAGACCCTAAGTATTTGACGATTGGCTTAAGGATGTTTTGAGCTTCGGCGATGTTCAGTTGTGCGCGGGTCTTGATTGACTTGTCTTTGAGATGAGACGGGTCGATTGGCGTTTCGCCTTCAATTGGATCCCATGTTGCCATTGGTTAAGCCCATAGTTTTCGACGCGATCCAGACATCAACTGATGCACGAGTTGTGAAACCATCTTTTCGATTTGGTTTTGCTCAACGGCTTGAGACTCTAGGCCAGATGTGCCCTGCATCATCCCAACCAACTCGCGCGCCTTTTTAATAGCCTGTTGGTGTCGCAGTTCGTAGCTATCCACTTCGTTGGCAAATTCAATGTCCACGCCAAGCGCCTCGGCGATCGCTGCAACATTGGCAAAAGTCGCGTGCTCGACACCCTTTTTGAAGATGGCCTTTAACGTGGAAACCGGAACTTCACTACGCTTAGACAGTGCTTCAAAAGTCATTCCCAACTCTTGGCGTCGCTTATCTAATTTCTCAGTGAAGTTCATTTGAAGCCTCCTTTAGATCAAAATATAGCCGTTTGGCCGTGTTAACATACTGTTTATTAAATGATTAAAAGTCAAAAAGTATAGTTTTGTGTATGGTTATTTAGCGAAATTCACGGAAAGATCAAAAAAAATCTTGAATTCGCTTGGTTCTTTAGCATTTCGCCTCATTGAATGTGACACCAGAACTGTCAGTTCAAGGAAAAATTGCTGATTGAGCGTCAAGGCTCAGGTTTGTTTTGCGTTGGCCGGTAACAGTTACCACGGAGTCGGCATTCCGGCATGTGTTGAATCTGGAAAGAATGCAGCGTTCTTTGTTTTAGATGAAAGAGGTAAAAAACCTACGGACAGTTGAGACCAAGGATTGATTCCGAACACAGGAGGTTGGCGTCGCC
>CALKXO010000366.1 GCA_938003615.1 uncultured Pirellulaceae bacterium
TTGCCATTGCCATTCCTATTTTGGAGTAACAAACGTCAGACCGCTCTCCAGTTCACGCTGAACCAATACACCATCAGTGTGGACGGCAAGGGCCGTGCGATCGACAACGTAATGATCGAACGACTTTGGAGAACTGTGAAATACGAGGAGGTCTACCTCAAGGAACACAACGATGGAACCGATTCATATCAAGGGCTAAAAAGCTATTTCAGCTTTTACTCAACCGAGCGTCGGCCTCAATCTCTCGATCGCCAAAACGCCCGCTGAGATATACAGAACAGGCCAAGCAAAACGCCTCTCAGATTCTATCTAAGAATTGCCCGCCCGTGGTCCAAATATTGGGGTCCACTTCAGCCTTCAATTGCGTCTTCCTAGTAATCCTTGCGAGAAAAATACACGCAGCTGATCAGCAACATCACGGCCATGAATCCGAGGCCGCTGGTCAACGGTGCAAAGGGATTCTGGTACTTGGGTTGCGCCCGTAAATCGACCATGCGGTCGGTCTCACTGCTGCCGCTGGATGACAAATAAGTCACCACTTTGTAGAACTCGCCCGGCTTAGGCCAGAGCCAGTACAACGGCCGTACGACCATCCGGTACATCTTTTCAATCAAGTCCGATGGCGGTGTTTTCGTGTCGATGGTTTCCAATGAGGGAAGTCGGTAATGCGTTAGCCGGTTGGTGCGGTCGGCGACGGCCAGCAGGTGATTGCCTTGTTCATCTTTATTCACACTAACTGCAGAAATCCCTCCCTGTCCTGTAACTGGAGCACGGGAGGTTTTTCCGGCCTGAGCGTCCAATATCCATAGCCGTTGGTTGCCGGTGAGAAGGAAAAACTGATTCCCGTCTGGCGCTGCTGCAATCGAATCGACCGCGTAGTGTGACTCGGCTCGATAGCGACCGGTTTCTGTTAGCGTTGTCGAATCGACCAAAATAATATCGCCGTTGCCCAACGCCAACACAATTTTGTTGCCCTGAAACTCAATCAGACAGCTCATCGACGGAGCAAGGTCAGGTTCAATTTCGCCATCGATCCCTTTTGTATATTTCTGGCCATCGAAGTTTAGCAGGTGCAGTTTCCCCTCGCGCCAGATCGCGATGTCGTCAGACTGCCCGTTAATGGCGGCTTGTCCCCGTGCCTCAATCGAGACTTTGTCATCGGGGCTGACATCGACGTAATACCGTTTGCGACGCAGGCGTTCTTTGCCAGCCGCCGATTCGCGATCCGAAGCGGTTGTCGGATCTTGGAAACGATAGACTTTGCCGTTCCCGGTGAGTGCAACGACCATCGTTTTGCCTTGCAGAAGATCGGCCATGTCGGAGGGGAATTTCCCGATCTTCTTTAACGGCTCACCGACACGACTGGCCATTAGCATCGGTTGACGGGAGAAGCTGAGCGGGTTGAATAAGGACGTGTTTCCAGCGATGACTTGTCCGCCCGCGGGGTTGATCACTGGACCGTAGGGCAGGGGGATCTCACGCGACTGATCTAGATTGGCGCTGTACGAAATCACATTCAACTGCATCTTTGCATGATCGTCCTCGTTGGGCATCAGTGATTGCCATGGCTGATTCTTTCCGTCCCACGCCGAGAACTGTCCCAGTCGGTTTAGTTGAACCGTTTCTTCGTTGGCGCTGTTCACCGCTACGATGCGCGTGTTTTGCACGCGCGTGTTGAGAAAACCGTGTCCCGTTCCAATGAAGAAACAGGAGCCCCAAAACAAAATGGTAACGATCACCGAGAGAATCGTACTGCGTGTGGTCAAGCCAACGAACGCCGACACCGAGTAATAGATCCCAAACACAATCACGTACAGCACAATGCAATAAAGAATGGCGTTTTCCCAAACACCCAGCGCCAAACCTAGCCACAACCAGATGCCGACAAACAAATAGGTTGCACAGAGCGCAATAAATACACAGCCGCCGATAAATTTCGACAGAAATAAGCCGCTGCGCGAGATCGGTTTACTTAACAGAAGATTTAGCGACCCGGGTTCAAAGGTTTCTGGAATAATACTGGCAGTGACCAATAGCGCGACCGCCAAGCCGATAGAGAGGACAAATTTGTCGAGGATGCCGGGGATGACTGAGATGACTTGCGATCCAAATTGAGCCTGCGAGGTGGGAACGTCCAGCATTTCGAACGCCCACGGTCCATACCACGCTGACATAGAGGTGGCTTCCCCGCGCGAAATGCTCGAGCGGAAGGCGCGGCCAATCAACAACCGGTTCAACCGACGAGATTGCCTGCTGCTGAGGCCCGCATCAAGCGTGTCTTTGAGCGCTTTGGCTTCACCACTTAAACGCATGCGTTTCCAGTCTTGTTCGCGATACAACTCTGGATCTTTGATCAGTTCATTTAGTTCATCGATCAGATTTTGATGCGTAAAGAAGGTGCCTCGATTTTTCTGCTGCTCCTGCATCGACTTGGACATGCCGGGTGCGCCGGAGTCGTTCGAGTAATCATCCGACGCATCGGTTTCGTCAGTCGCGTTTGATTTGCGAGTCGCTTCGAGGTTTCTCTTGAGGATTGCGGGTAAGCGCTCCCAAATTCTTCCAACCTCAGGACGGCCCGGATCATCCTTTTTATCGAGAATTTGTTCGACAAGCGCGGCCGGGTCTTTGATGTGCTGTTGATAGACCAGTTTCCAGTCTAGTGTTTCGACATAGCGAAACGGAGCCAGCGCGACGAGCAACAGTGTGATTAGCGCTAGAATTACGTAGAGGACCTTGGACGCCATGGCGGCGCGGAAGGAATCCTTAATGATGGCAAGGTACTGCCGCATATTGGTCTGCCGAAAAAAATTGTCTCATTGAACGTGAATCGCCGTTCGTTGTCCCGACTTCAGCCAGACGCGTGCGATTTGGCCTTTTATGCTTACGTTTTGGGCTTCCCCGTTTGGCTTTCAAAAGGCGATACAACGAATTGTGGTCTCTGTTGATCTGTGGTCTCTACTTCTCTGTGGTTTCTGTTTATAGATCGTCGATCAATTTCAAAAACGCGTCTTCGAGACTGATCCGACGTGGCAGCAGGCGCTGAATACTGATCTCTCGTTTCCGCATCTCATCCACAAATTCGTCGACCTCTCCTTGAAACGCGAATCCAATGTCGATCGACGCCGCTGTTTTGGTAGGAGGTTTTAGGTGTTTAAAAGTACGACCTTCGAGCGCCGCTTCGATCTCTTCCAGCGGAGCCGACAGGTCAACCTCCGCATTGATCTGTTGATTTTCATTGGCCACTTCTTGCCCGATCGTTTCGACCGGCCCGCAATATTTCAGATGGCCAAGGTTAAGGATCGCTACTGAGTCGCAGATCAGTTCGACTTCTTGCAGCAAGTGGCTGTTAAGAAAAATGGTGACGCCCGACTCTCTCAGCCGATGAATGATTTGCCGCATTTCGGC
Organism: uncultured Pirellulaceae bacterium; assembly: GCA_938003615.1. Lineage (GTDB taxonomy): Bacteria > Planctomycetota > Planctomycetia > Pirellulales > Pirellulaceae > Mariniblastus. The sequence continues at coordinate 3,406 of CALKXO010000366.1, forward strand.
GCGAGCGCGTGGGTCGAGTCCATCGGTAGGTTCGTCCAGCATGAGTAGTTTTGGCTCGTGTAGCATTGCCTGAGCCAAACCGAGTCTTTGCAGCATGCCTTTGGAAAAATTCTTAACCGGTTCGCGGTGACGTCCCGTTAGTCCGACGAGTTCCAAGAGTTCGTCGCGTTTTTGGCGGATGGTGCTGTTGGGAACATTGCTTAGATTGCCGAAACATTCCAAGGCCGTCCAAGCAGTCAGGTGGGGGCTGATGCGCAGATGTTCAGGAAGGTAGCCAACTTGGCGCCTTGCTGCGATCGAGCCAGCGTTACATCCCAACAGGCTCGCCGCTCCGGCGGTTTTATTGATGATGCCCAACAGGATTTTGACAAACGTAGTCTTGCCGGCACCGTTGGGTCCCAGCAGGCCGAAGACTTCTCCTTGTTTGACTTCGAAGCTGACATTCTTTAGCGCTTCGAATCGTTTTCGAAAGATCGTACCTGATTTGTAAGTTTTACAGAGATTTGTCGCCGCAATCGCAGGCTCGACGTTTGAAGCGACCGAATCAGTAACAGGCTCCGCTTCCGCGATCACGACGGCAGAATTTTCTTGCGAATCCGACATGCTGGGTATTCGTTAGGTCAGTGAAATATAGATGGAGGAACAGGTGAGCAATGATCAAATACTCCGCTCGACAACAAAAAGTCTAGCAGTTTACCGAAGTAATAGAAATAACGTTCCCAGTTAGCCCCTAGCGAGAGCGCGTCGCAAACTTGCGCGGCTCGCTAACGCTTCGGGTTAGTTACAGTTGCTCCCAACGGCCGCTCTCAGCACTACGACGGACCGCCTCAATGACTTTCATGTTTGCGACTGCATCTTCGATCGGTGTGGGGACCGACGAGTCATTCAAGATTGCTTGAGACATTAGATCACCTTGCAGCGTGTGTCAAAAGCACGTCTCCAGGGATTCGAACCCCGACCAACTGGTTTGGAATCAGTCATGCTACCGTTACACCAAAGACGCGGATCATCAGACAATGTTGTTTGTCTTGGAAGTTGGATGATTGGATTTCAAAATGGTTCGCCAGATTTGGCAAAATCACAATGGCGAATCTATTTTTTAGCGTCACAGAAGACGCGGTAGGAATCCTTAATATCGACCATATAAGCTTTTTCGTCGAAGGGTACTTTATCGCGTTGTATCTTCTGTATTGATTTGGCGAGCGAATTCATGATCACATGCCGGACTTCGTGCGCGCCCAAAATCCCTTCGGCTTCCATTTCGAGCGCCACATCAGTGATGCCCTCAGGTTCGTTTTGAGCAAGTTGATTTTCCAGCGCTGTGTGGATATTCAAATGCATATTGACGTTCCAAACATTACCGTTTTCATCAATGGCCTCCTCCGGTAATCGATCAGAAAGACACAGCTCTCGTAGCTCGGGGTGCATCTCAAGTGAGCGCTGATAGGAGAGACTTTCTTGGTCCATCAAGAGGTCGTCATTCTTGAGTCCAGCTTCAATTGACTCTTTGATCGGCACGTCGGTGCCCCACGCGACCAGTTGTGGCAATCGGCTATCGCGCTTGCCCTGATATCGTTTCCCACGTTTTGGTTTCTTCTTTGTCATTAAACAACCGTCAATAAATGGTTTCTGAGGATTCGAAAATGAATTATATGCCGATCAGAGCGCGCCAAAAGATCCAGAACTTCCTCGAAAAAGGTGGGTTTTTGTTGGAAGGCCGTAAGGAGATCTGGAAGAGTTTAGAAAGGCTGACCAAAACTCTAGATCAACAACAGAAAATTCATAATAAGAAGTCCGAATCATCGATCACAAATATGGCCGAAAGAGCGTTGCGGTGCTGAGTTTTTCTCTACATCGCCCACTTACACTTTCAAATTTCGCCGATTGGCAATCGTGTCAGAGTAGACATTCAAACGACTTTTTCAAGTTGTCAAAGAAGTTTACTCACCGCTTCGACAGCAGTTTCAAAACGCTGTTTCCAGCCACCGGCAAGCTTGATATAGCGACGTCCTCGCTTGGATAGTTCGATTTCACGGCGCTGTAAGAAAGATTCTCGTTCTTCAGGCAAATATCTGACATCATCGGCAACCCATGGTACGTCGACATTTGTCAGCAAATACAAATCATGCTGTCGCCTATTGGCTTCCTCTTTGATCCACCGTGGGCATTCACCAAATAGCCAGTCACTCCAAATAGTCGTAGCGATCAAGTCAGTGTCACAGAACAGGAGCTTGTAGCCGTGCAACGCCAAAGCATCTTCCGATGCCATCTGCCCTCGTGCGATCAGCGGAATATCTGCCAGCTTAATTTTGCCGCGGCGCGGTTCGAGGTGCGTGCGCGCGTATTCGGGTACGAAGCCAGTCTTGAAATAGTCGGCCAGTTGTCGAGTCAAAGTCGATTTGCCAGTTGACTCTGGTCCGAAAATACAAATTCGCTTGGCAAAATATGAACGGACAACCGGCGGTAGGTAGTCCCAATGTTTCATTGGATTTGCACGGATCGCAGTACCGCTGACCGGTACAGCGATGCGCTCAATATCAACGGGGATAAACTGAGCTTCCAAAACTTCCGCAAGCTTCCATCCATAGTTCTCAGAAGCAAACACAAAGTCCACCGGTTGGGGCAGGATTCGATTCAAGCTGGTTTTCCAAATCTTCCAAAATTCTGGATGTTCAGATGGATCTTGCGGGTTTTCATCGGTCAAATGTACGACCTGCACTTTTGGAAACATTTCACAGACCCACTGATAGCGCAGTTCCCCCGGGATAGGTTGGTCGCGCAAGCTTTCAACCACGATCGTTAACTCATCCACATATTTGCGGGCGAAGTTGAAGAGGAACATGTGCCCGTTGTGCGGTGGAAGAAACTTACCTAACACCATTCCTCGCGTTGGTTGCTTTTTTGATGTCATGATGTTTTCTCCTGTTGATCGAGCAATGCTGCAACCATCGTATCGACAAATGCGATGTTCAAGTCGGGCGGCGACCATTCGTGCTCGTTGACGGCCAATTCTGAAATGGTGTTGGTCATGTCGAACTGAGCTTCGGTTGCTTGAAATAGATCAATGGCGTTCGGCGTAGTTATGTCACATGATCTAAGAGCCCGATCAAGTGCTAGGGCAACGATGGTTGTCGGGGCATCAGGTCGACACTGCTGCATTTGCAATTTGAATTGATCGAAGTCGAGAGTCTCGATCGATTCTACACATCGCCGAATTGAATCAAAAAGCTCATTTGCTGAAAGACCGTTGGGGTGTGCAAAATGAAACGTTTCGAATTGTGTCTTGGTTAGAACCAAACTAGCGATTGCGTTGGCGGCTAAATCGACTGGCGTGATATCGACTTTGTAACGGGGATTTGTTTTCGGCACCATTCCCAGTTCTGCCAATTCTCGCACCGTTAGCGTCAGCAAGTCTCGCTCTGGATATACGTTCGTTGTTGTGTCTGCCGTCAACAGCCCCGGTCGGAAGTAGCGAATACGGTTTTTGCTCCAGCCAGATGAAACCTGACGTAACAGAAATTCGGCCGCCCACTTTGACGCCGCATAGCCGCCGAACATTTGGTCTGCATCCTCTATGCAAGTGGATTCTTTGTGGAGACCGCTGCAACGATCTGAACCAACGAAAACAGATAAAGTAGAGAGCATGTCGATTCGTTTGAAAACGCCCATCGCCGCAAAAATTGCAACGTTAAGCGTCCCAAATACATTCACCTTTCGTAGTTGCTCGTAGGACCAAATGGAGTTTACGCGCGCTGCTGAATGCACGATGTGGTCAACGGAATCAGCAAGGCTAGTATACTGGGCGTTTGTCATTCCAAACTTGGCATGTTCGATATTGCCCACGCAAACAGTAATTCTTGCTGCTTGCTTTCCGGAGAGTTTGACTTTCTGTTGTGCGAGTGTGTTGAACAAGCGGTCTTGCGCTTGCCTGTGGTTGTCGCCTCGAACAAGGCAGACAACCTCTAACTTTGGGTTAACTTTAAGTATTCGTTCAAGTAATCTGACGCCAAGAAATCCGGTTGCTCCGGTCAATAGAAGACGCGTCGGTTTCTGCCGAGGACTGCCGCAAACTGGTTGGTCGGTGCCAAATACAAATCCTGATTGGTTGATCAGTTCCTGGACATCGGTTCGTAAGTACTCGGTAGACCAAATATCACTTTTTGATGGTGCTGGTTGATCTCGATTCGCCGCAATTGCTGTCACACTTCCATTGTGGCCCAAAAGTTCGCGCGTTGAGATAGGCCACCCTGCTTTATTGGCGCGCACAATAACTTCCATTGCAGTTAGCGAATCTCCTCCAGCCGCAATGAAAGAATCGGAATCCCTGAACTGGCGGTGTTTTAAAACAATCGAAAAAATGTCGAATAGAAGTTTTTCAGATTCTGTTAACGTTTCTTTGGATAGTACATCCAATTCATCGCGCAGTGTTGAGCGGCGAAGACTTTGATAGTCGATTTTCCCTGAGGTTGTCACTGGCAAAACATCAAGGAACTGCCATCGTTGGGGAATCGCGTACTCAGGCTGCCGTTGTCGTAATATTGAGCGCAAATGCCTAGCTAGTGTCTGTCGTTAAACCTGTCTGAGGTTTTAAAAAACGAGTCTAATAACAAAAAAATTCCTTGAAGTTTTGAACCAACCGTTGGGTTGGCGCGTTGAATTAAG
>CALKXO010000367.1 GCA_938003615.1 uncultured Pirellulaceae bacterium
CTCATCCGAGACCTATTGTACTCAAAAATGATGCTCGGAGTATCGGTGATTCGTGATTTTTCAGCAGGCCCAGTTTGGGGCGGGGGCAACCTGCGTTAAGATAGGAAGACAATATGGCATTGTTTTGCCGTAAACATGGGCTAACTAGCAGATAACGGTGTTGGCCGCCCCAAAATGGGTTTTGTGTTTGAGCAAAAGCTAGGTGCAAATTTTTTTCGTGTGCTGACTTAGTAATTTCGAAGATATTGAACGCAAAACCAAACTAGGCGACTTAGCTGATTTTTTTCTTGGCGGATTTTCTGAGTTGAGTGCAATTCTCCGCGCATTTTGATACTCCGATCATTCCGTTTTTTAGAGCATTCCGAGTATTTTGAAAGCAGATTTGTGAAAGCGCTGGTGACAGGAGCAAATGGATTTTTGGGATCGTACCTCGTGCGGCATTTGTTGGAACGAGACTACGAGGTCACCGCAATGACTCGCCGCCGCGACCAAGGACTGGCAAGTCTGGATGTGGAGATGGCACACGGAGACGTGCGCGACTTCGACAGCGTGCTCAAAGCGTGCACTGGTCAAGACATCGTATTTCACACGGCAGCCATCTCAGGAATTTGGGGACCTTGGAAAAAGTTTTACACGACCAACACCGTTGGCACGAGGAACGTCGTCGACGCTTGTGTCCAATCTAGCGTCCGGCGATTGATCTACACCAGCAGTCCTTCGGTGACCTTCAATGGTGAACATCAAACGAACATCGATGAATCGGTACCGTATCCTAAACGTTGGCTATGTCATTATCCTCATTCCAAAGCGCTCGCCGAACAGAATGTCTTAAGCGCAAACGACAGATTCGATTTGCTGACGTGTGCTCTACGGCCACATCTGATTTGGGGCCCGGGAGATCGGCACCTAGTCCCGCGTCTGATCGAACGCGCGAAAAAGAAGCAGCTACGTCGAGTGGGCGATGGCACCAATTTGATTGACACAATCTATGTAGAAAACGCTGCCGAAGCACATTGGCAGGCGGCCGAAGCGCTAACAGAAGACTCTCCCTTGTGCGGAAAAGCGTATTTCGTCTCCCAAGACGACCCGGTCAATTGCTGGGACTGGATCAACGAGATCCTGCAGATGGCGGGGCTGCCGAGGATTCGGCAATCTATCTCTTTTCGGTGGGCACATCGATTGGGGTACCTGCTTGAGAACGTTCACGAATTGATGAATAAGGATTCCGAACCACGGATGACGCGGTTCCTTGCAGCTCAATTGGCCAAGAACCATTACTTTGATATCTCGCGTGCCAAGCGCGATTTCGGCTACTCACCACGCGTCGGCAATGCAGCCGGTATGCTCCGCTTACAAGAATCGCTCTACGCGCAAGCACGTGATTGATTTTAAAACCATCGACCAACGAATAAAGTCTGTGAAAATTCAGAATAGCCGATGGTCTCCGTTGATGGATTTCGTTAACTGAAGTTGGCGATTCAATTGCCACTTTGTTCAGCTTTGATTCTGGGCTGAACCGTTTTGAGCTACCGCCTTGAAGCGTAACGGCGCGAGCCGTCCGGTATTGGATACCGATTAAGGTTCCACGCCAACTCAACCAGCATGTAAGTCCGCGCACTGAAAGTTGCCTACCGCAGGACTGACGGCAAACATACCTAAAGTAAGCACCATACGGCTTGCGCAATTTTGCTTTTACGTTATTGATAGCCTAATCAGGGCGAACTGGTTAACACTCGTGATCCTAGTTCCTGATCTGGATGATGAAGCGATTGTAGAGGTTTTCTTGTCTGAAAATTGTGAGCGCGGCGATCTCTCTGATCATCAATGGTTCCGCACCTTTAAAGTGTGCTACGTTTCTTTGGCAACTTCCCTAACCTTCATTTTTCTGCGGAAACTTTTCTCAGCTTAGGACCTCTCGATGATCGACTCATTTCGCCAACTAAAAACAATCACATGCGTGGCTTTCCTAGCACTCGCCTCAGCACTAACAACTCTTAACGCTGACACTATTATCGAAACGGATACTTTTTCGTTTTCGCAGACGACTCCTGATCCCGCCCCTGGTGGAGTCGCCGCAACAACGATGCCGTTTTCTTTAACAAGCGCTGACATTGCCAACACTACATTGGACGCAAACTTTGACTTCATCGATGCAGGTATTGAAATTCTCGTCAATGGCTCATCCCTCTTTAACACGGGCCCTGATGTCTCGCAATTCAATGGAGGCAATCCGACCGTATTCACAAATACGGGCGCCACTAATCTTGCCAGTCCGTTTGGCCCGCGTAGTGATTCTCAGCCACGATTAACGGTGGCCTCCGATTCCACCGGCACTATTTTCTCTGGCCCAGATCTTTCGCTTCCCGATGATCTGAACAATCCAGCACCCATCATTAATTACACACCGGGCTTCACCGTCAACGATTTTGCGAGCCTTCTGCAGGTTGGCAGCAATCAAATCGAGATCGTAAGTCTGAACAACTTTCTGTCGGCCAATTTAGCGGGTGACTTCACCCTGAAGATAGTGATGCCTGCGACTTCGGTTCCTGAGCCAACAGTATTATTTTTGTATTTGATCGGCGCTAGCTGTAGCATGGTACGTCGGCGGCGGCAGCGCTAACTAACGTGAAATTCAGTCGCAAAGCTTGGCATTAAACTAGCGCCCCAAAGGCTTAGGTTGTTAAGCTTACGTGACGAGGTTGGGGCAAAATCACCGCACGTCGACATCAGTGGTGCCAAACTCTAAGTCGTTTTAAATTCAACTCTCCGCCTGTGCACGGGTAAAAGATCCTACAGCAGATTAGGGCTTGAGGGCCGCGTGTTGGCAGGACGCTGATAAATTCAGTCAAACTGGCCCGCTCCCAACGAGGGGAGCAAACAAATTTCTCTTTAGAGGCTATTTTCTTATGCCTCTTGGTATCGGCCATCGCTATAGAGACGGCAAACTTCACGTTTGTGACGGTTGCAAAACGGCCGTTTAATCGGTACTTTCTAAGACTCCCAAAGACAGGATTTCCGCAGCAAACTTTCGTGCCCAGCAAGGGTATCTCTACAGGACATATATGCCCCAGTTTCCCAAACCAGAAGATTTGCCGGACGATCAAAGAGTCGTCATCACGGGACTTGGCCTGACCTCTCCCAACGGTAATAGCCTCGCCGAATTCCGCGACAGCTTGCTTAACGGCCGAAGTGGAATTCAAGACTACGAGATTCGCTATTTTGGAAAAACGGTTGCCGGAATTTGCGATTTTGACGTGAAACGTCACCAGTCCCGCCGCGACGCCCGTCGAGGCACGCGCGCCGGCAGCGTCGGGATTTACTGTGCCCGCGAAGCGGTCGCAAACTCTGGCTTGGATTGGGATAACGTCGACACCAGCCGCGTGGGAATTTATGTCGGCATCACCGAGCACGGCAATGTCGAAACGGAAAGCGAGATCTACGAGATCAGCAAATTCGAATACGACACCAGCGTTTGGACGCATCATCACAACCCGCGCACCGTTGCCAACAATCCCGCCGGTGAAATCGCGTTGAACATGAGCATCACCGGTCCGCATTACACAATTGGTGCCGCTTGTGCGGCGGGTAACGCGGGGCTCATTCAAGGCCTGCAGATGTTGCGTTTGAAAGAATGCGACCTTGCGATTGCCGGAGGCGTCTCAGAGAGCATTCACACTTTCGGGATTTTTGCGGGATTCAACAGCCAAGGAGCACTCGCCTCTCACGAGGACCCAACCAAAGCGTCTCGCCCGTTTGATGTGAATCGAAACGGAATCGTAGTCGCCGAAGGTGGTTGCTTGTATACGCTAGAGCGACTTTCGGATGCCAAAGCGCGGTCTGCCAAAATCATTGGTGAGATCGTCGGCTATGCGATGAACACCGATGCCACGGACTTCGTGCTGCCCAATCCCAAGCGTCAGTCGCAGTGCATTCAAATGGCGCTCGATCGTGCATGCATCAATGCCGACGACATCGACATTGTCAGCACCCACGCCACTGGAACAGGGATGGGGGACGTGCTGGAGTGCGAAGCGGTGCGCAAAGTGTTTGGCGAATGTAATAATACGTTCATAAATAACACAAAAAGCTTTATTGGGCATACGATGGGCGCCGCCGGTGCGATAGAATTGGCGGGCAACTTGGCTGCTTTCGAGGATAACACCGTCCATCCCTCCATTAATGTGGACGAACTGGATCCGGAATGTGCCATGGATGGATTGGTAATCAATGAAGCTCGGGAATTGGACCGAGTGGACTACATTTTCAATAACTCCTTCGGGATGCTGGGAATCAACTCAGCGGTCGTTATAAAGAAAATGTAGCGTTTCACGGACGTCGGATGTCAGGTATAAATGTTGTCCGATCAGGTGGAAAAGTCCGTCTGCAATCGCCGACTTCACGTTCAAAGAATCCCCACAATCAAGCAATAGCGTACATTCAACGGCCCAATTGATACCGCAGCAGTCCGAAAGAACTTCAACGGTTGAACGCTAGACAAAGAGAGACGGAGTTAAAAATGGTCCCTACCGAAATCAGAGACGCAATCATCGATATCCTCGCAGACATCGCTCCCGATGAGGATCTGTCGAACTTGAACGATGATCAGTCTTTTCGTGACCAGATGGAACTGGACAGCATGGATTTTCTAGACATCGTGATGGAACTGCGGAAGCGTTATCGCGTTCAAGTTCCGGAAGAAGACTATGTCAATCTCGAATCGATGGCTTCGACCGTTTCTTATCTGACGCCAAAAATGGTTGCCGTAGCGTAGCCTGTAACCAAATTCTTGTTTCACCTTCCATCATACGGGGGTGCAACTTAGGCGACGGGGAGTGATAACCACCTCCGTAGCTGACGTCGCCAGACTTCAGACTTCAGACTGCCTTACTCTCTCTGACCGAATTCTGGCGAATCCGGCTTCGGAAAATCTAAGTTTACCGCATGTACGACACGATCATCATCGGCGCTGGTATGTCAGGCTTGGCCGCCGGAATCAGGCTCGCCCACTACGATCAAAAAGTCTGCATTCTCGAACGGCACTATACGATCGGCGGACTCAATTCGTTCTACCGCATGAACGGGCGCGACTACGATGTCGGGCTCCATGCGGTCACCAACTTTACCGAGAAAGGCGCTAAGAAAGGTCCATTAGCGCGTATTCTCCGGCAGCTTCGTTTTAAGTGGGACGACTTCTCCCTCTCCCCGCAAAAAGGTTCACGCGTCGTCTTCCCGTCAGCTGAACTGCGATTCAACAACGATATCGAACTGCTCCGTAGCGAAGTCGCACGCGCCTTTCCCTCGCAAGTCGACAACTTTGAGGCGTTGATTGCCAAGATTCTCGACTACGACGATCTGGACCAAGAGGCGTTCGAAATATCTGGGCGCCAAGTACTCAATTCGACGATCACCGAGCCACTGTTGATTGAGATGATTTTGTGCCCGCTGATGTGGTACGGAAATGCCGACAGCCACGATATGGCATGGGGGCAGTTTTGCATCATGTTCCGCAGTATCTTTTTCGAAGGATTTGCCCGTCCCTACAAGGGCGTGCGTTTGATCCTGAAGAATCTAGTAAAACGCTATCGAAGCCTTGGCGGCGAGCTGAAGCTGCGGCACGGGGTCAGCAAAGTCATCGTGGACAACGGACATGCGACAGCAATTGAGCTGGATAATGGCGAAATCATCGAAGGCAAGCGGATTTTATCTTCTGCCGGATCGCTGGAAACAATGCGCATGTGCTCCGACGTGAGTGAACCGGATACTTCCAAGGCGGGGGCGATGACTTTCATCGAGTCTATTTCAGTCCTAGACCGTGAACCCGCGAAGATTGGCAATGACGACACGATTGTGTTCTATAACGATTCCGAAAAATTCAACTGGCATCCCCCGGCGGATGATTTCTGCGACACACGCACGGGTGTGATTTGTTCGCCCAACAATTACGTTTACGCGGACGAAGAAGGCAAACTTGCCGACGGGATTGTACGCATCACAACGATCGCAGACTTCCGTCGCTGGAACGAGATGTCAGATGAGGACTACGCGCGAGCAAAATTGAAATGGTACGACAAGAGTGTCGAAGCCAGCGTCCGATTCACTCCTGACTTCCGTCCCTATGTGATTGACACGGATTTGTTTACTCCCAAGACAATCCGTCGTTTTACTTGGCACGACAACGGAGCCGTTTACGGAGCCCCAGAGAAAAAACTCGACGGAACAACGCATTTAGACAATCTCTTTTTGTGCGGAACAGATCAGGGCTATGTCGGGATCATCGGCGCCATGATGAGCGGTATCTCGATGGCCAATTTGCACTGTCTGAGACCTTAAGAATCGCTGAAAAGGCACGTTTCGTGGCCAACGAGAGTAGTCTACCCTCGGCGGATCAGTTGTTTTAGTTAGGGAAAATGGAAGCGGAAAGGCGCAAGCCTTCCGGTCCATAATTCACCCGACGGCTCACGCCGAAACGCTTTTATATAAATTGCCCCGTTTGAAAAACTGATTTTGCCCTGCAAACTCCCTATGTTGGATTTGCCAAATGTCTATGCTGGATTTGCCAAATGTCTAATTGTGCTAGAATCCCATCGGTCGCTGCTTGCCCTCTGGTTCACTAACAATCCACCCACGACATCCAACATGGCGGAACCGGAGAAAAACAAACCTGCTGAACCGCCACTTGTGCGGCCCGGCGTTTCCGAGCGTGACCCGCGTGTCCAAATGGCTGCTGAGCGCACGCTGCTTGCTTGGGTAAGAACCAGCCTCGCGCTGATGGCGTTCGGTTTCGTGCTCGCCAGATTCGCCCTTATTCTCTCAACGCTGGGCATCGAAGTGGACACGGATTATGCCAACATCGCCACAGGAATTGGCGTCGTCATGGTAACACTCGGCGCAATCGCCTCGGCGGGAGCGCCGTGGCACTACCGAAGTTACTTCGCCCGGATTCGCAGCGATGGTTCTCGGCCGTTTGCCGCATGGACATTGGCCATGATCGTCGCTTACGCAACGGCAATCATCGCCGTGGCGCTAGTTATCTTCTTACTGCTGATCGATGTGGTTAGTCCGCAGTAGCCCAACGGAACCGCGACTATCGCCAAAACCCTAAAATTGAATCTGACAAAGCTCTAGTAGTCGTTTGTCAAAGCCAACATGATCAGTAAAGCGATAGGGGATTTTGCCAGAAATCCCCGGCGGATCAGGAATTCTGCCTAATCCCACGCAATGCCAACTCAGCTCTGAAAGAACCACTACGCCGGTAGCACGTTGCGCCGTTGCACATTTCGTTTGGGCTGCATTTGAAACGGAAGAAACAATACCGTAGAGACTTGATAATCTGAATCAAGAATCAGCAACCAGCGCTGCACTCGATCCCAAGCATCCTTGTTCGTCATCACATAAAGATAATCTTCATCAAAGTCCAAACACATATCAGCAACAGCTTTCACCGCTTCATCGTGGACAACGCCCAAAGCGTAGACGACCTGATAAAGTTCCGCCGGAGAGAAATCCTCTTCGAGTACCTGCCGAAGCGCTTCGGACAAGCGCTTCGGACAAAATATCGCGCTGCCGTCGGTTAACGGGTGCTTCACTCCAATTGCTCATTTTTGCTACCTCTCACTTGCCAGTCCGAACTAAACTTTTTCAGCACCACGTCCCCATAAACGCATCACGCACTTACCTCTCGAAGCCGTCCACTTTCCACTTCGATCACTGCCGGAATATCCTGATCAGCAACCCAGTCCTTAAAATCTTCGTCACCGGACAATCATCAAGCACTGTCGGATGGTTCTTAACGTAATTCGGCAAGGCGTGATGCGGCAACACCATCCAAGCCATCGTGCTGGCTATTTGAAGAACCGACGTTCCGATAAGAATTGGAATCCAAAGATCGTTAATAAATTCCACAATATTCGGTCTATGCCATTCGGGTGTGGCGATGGGCGTCTTGAGAAAAACGGTCAACTCTCGTATCGTATGAGGCTGTTGCCATACGCCAGCAACACCTCCGAAAATATTCTAGCCACAAAAAACCGAAACACAAAAGCAGCGACTTCCCACCATGCCCAAAGACTTTCTCAAAGGTGCCGCCGACCAGTATGACGTGGTCGTCATTGGCAGTGGATTGGGCGGCATGACCGCCGCAAACATTCTGGCACGCGACGGAATGAAAGTGCTGCTGCTGGAGCAACATTATAAACTGGGTGGTCTGGCGACTTGGTTCAAGCGTCCTCGCGGGCACATTTTTGATATCTCACTTCACGGTTTCCCGCACGGGATGGTGAAGAGCTGTCGCCGATACTGGACCAAAGAGATCGCCGATTCGATCGTTCAGCTCGAAGGCGTGCGTTTCGACAACCCAATGTTTTCGCTGACCACCACCTTCGACCGCAAGGACTTCACCAATCTTCTAACGACAGATTTTGGTATCGAAGTGGAAACCGTGAATCGTTTTTTCGATACCGCGCGTGGCATGAACTTCTTTGACGATCAGGAGAAGACGACTCGGCAGCTATTTGATGAGTTCTTCCCAGGCCGTGAAGACGTTGTTCGTTTGTTGATGGAGCCAATCACCTACGCCAATGGATCGACGCTCGAAGACCCGGCGATCACCTACGGGATTGTGTTCTCCAACTTCATGTCCAAAGGTGTTTTCGTTTTCCAAGGCGGCACTGACAAATTGGTCAAAGCCATGGAGAAGGAAATGAAGCACAACGGAGTCGACGTGCGGATTAACTGCGATGTGGAAAAGATCAACGTCGCCGGTGACAAGGTAAAGTCGGTTCAAGTCAATGGCCGCACAATCGAGACCGGCGCCGTCATCAGCAACTCGAACTTAAGGTCGACAATTTTCAACCTGATCGGCGAAGACAAATTCGACTCGTCCTTTGTTGATGATGCCAAAGCGGTCCGACTGAACAACTCGAGCACACAGGTTTACATGGCGATGAAGGACGGCGACACCGTGCCGCGTGAAACGGGCGACCTTTTGTTTTGCAGTACGGCCGATCGATTCCAAACCGATCTTCTGCTCAGCCGCGACATTACCAGCCGCACGTTTTCCTTTTACTATCCCGACACGCGACCGGATGGTAAGGGCCGAACACTAATCGTTTCCAGTACAAACGCAAATTATTCTGACTGGACGGATCTGTCCAAAGAAGAATACGAGGCCAGCAAAAAAGACCTCGTAGAAACAACGCTCAACGCACTCGAAAAATACGTGCCTAACTGCCGCGAGCGTATCGTTCACGCCGAAGCGGCGACACCAGTAACGTTCGAGCACTACACAAAACACGTGAACGGCTCCAGTTTCGGCACCAAGTTCGAGGGGTTGGGCGTGAGTCGCGCTTTACCGGAACAAATTGGCGGCCTGTACCATGCAGGCAGCTGCGGAATCATCATGTCCGGTTGGCTGGGGACGATTAACTATGGGGTGATCGTCGCCAATGATGTGATCAACCAATTATCTTCGGCTCCGACTGTAACCACAACTTAATGCCACGGTTTAACCTCCCGCCGGAAGGGTCGGAGGCTCACCGACCGGGAGGGCGAACCGGTGAAAAGCCAGACTCTACAAAACCAAAGTTAGCAAGCCATACATTCTTCGAATAAGCTCATGCCTCATCCGTCACTAGAAACGATCCACGCTTCGATTCCGCACCGCGCTCCGATGCTGCTGGTAGACGAAATTGTCTCTCAATCAGACCAAGAGATCGTT
>CALKXO010000368.1 GCA_938003615.1 uncultured Pirellulaceae bacterium
CGTGCCGAGCTACCGGGTCGAGACCGCAAAGAAGTCAAAGGCTTCTTCTCCATCAGCCAAGGAATCCAAACGATAGCAAACTTATTCTCAGGGAATTCTAATTGTCGCTAATGGGAACTTCTAATTGTCGCCGAACAGGCATGCCTGAGCGAGGAAATAAATACACCAAGAAGGTGCATCAAACCGGCAAACGACAGAGCGTGAAAAATCCGGAAGGTCCTATCGCGATCGAAATGCCTCACCTCAGGATACTTGCCCCTGCGGATTTCGACGAACTCAGGGCGGCGCTCAATGAAAAGAACAACGGGCGCGGTCGCAAGCCTAATTCTAAGGGGGAGGACCCGCCATTAGGCGTCCAGCGGAAACGAACTCGATTCCCCGGCCAGCACGCGCAATGCTGGTATTGCGGACGAGAACTGGTTTGGGGCGGCAACGGAATAAAGGAGAATCTACAGTGCAAAGGATCTCGAAAATGGGAGTGCTGGAACTCGGTTGGAATGAATGGCCAGGTTTTCACTGGCCACGTGGTTCATGCCATTAACGGGATGTCATCAGAACTGCCAAACATGGAGGAGCAATACCGCTCCATCGTCGAGAAGGCAGCGGAAGCCCCTGATGCACGTCTTCTCATGGATCTCAACCAACTCACTGCAGATGAAAAACAGTTGGCAAAGGAGGTTAAGAACTTCAATAACTCGCTTCGCGAGTACGGCCCATCACCAGGCTTTAAGGAAGTGCAGGATGAACTGAAGCAACGCCAAAAGAGTCTCATCATTCGCAGAACGACCTTGGAACGCAAGTCGATTTCTATATCTGATTTGCCTGACTCAATTGGTGACCTGATCAATCTTCTTCAAACCGCATTTTTGTCTCTTGCGACTGATTCATACGAGTTTGGTTCGATGCTTCCCAAAATCGTCCCGAGTGTTTTTCTTTATCTAGTGCGCATGATAGATGGTGGTCCATGCCTTCCTAGGGTTAAGTTTACAGTCGATCTAAGTGGCTCATTTGAATCGGACGCTCCTGCTGAACTGCAGTCGCTTCTCATTCGGGAATTCACTGTCGACATGTTCGAAATCCCTAAACGAGCAAAAATCCGCGAAGATGTGCTGCGACTTAGGCAGGAGGGCTGTAACGCCAAAGAAACAATCGAGCATCTTAGCGAACCGTCGTCGACCAAAATGATTAAAAGCACTGACAGGCTGAACGCCCAGATGGTTGAAATGGGCCTCAGTGATCCATTTCAGTTTCAATCCGAACCGCCTAACGACTACGCAAAGTTCCGGAGACATCTAAATCCAAGGTACTCGTTTTCGATGAAGGAAGGATACACCCGCCCTACATTGTAAATGAACGACCAGTTTAACTTTTTCCACCTCAGTCTATGGCTGAGGTTTTTTTATGGAGGTACCGAACAAACATGACATCTACCAAACACTTGAACTCGCTTCGTTTGAAAGAGGGGTCAGTGTTACACGAAATTTTGGAGCGATGCGCGAAGAAGGTAGTCGACGATCAAAAGACTGAATTACGTTCTCAGGCGATTTCCGAGGCTTTAAACCCAGCACCTAAATATTCGTCAAAAACGCGTCAAGATACATAGAGAGCGCGGTTAGCTCTCACGAAAACTCAACTTAAACGAAGGAGTCAATGAATTGTCACACACGGTTCAAATCAAAACACAAGTGAAGTCGGAAGCCGCCGTTCAAGCGGCTTGCAGGAGGTTGCATTTGCCGCCAGCACGGCATGACACATTCCAGTTGTATAGCGAATCGGTTACCGGACTGGGAATCGAACTCCCGAAGTGGCGGTACACGGTCGTTGCAGATCTTCGAACTGGCGATCTGAAATTCGATCACTACGGGGGCCGCTGGGGTGATCAGGAGCATCTCGATCGGTTCCTTCAACGCTACACAATCGAAGCGGCAACGATCGCCGCCCGAAAGCAAGGCCACTCGGTGGAGGAACAGAAGCTCCGAGATGGTTCAGTGAAGCTGTCTATTCAGTTAGGAGGTACCGCTTGAAACGAATTGAAATTCTGGTTACGCCCACGGGTGAAACCAAAGTTGAAACCCAGGGCTTTACTGGCAACGAATGCCAGAAAGCCAGCCAGTTTTTGGCTAAGGCTCTAGGTGAAGCAATCAATGAGCAATTGAAGCCCGAGTTCTATACCCAGACCAGCAACGATCATCAGATTGATCAAAGCCTGTAGGGATCGTCTAGGGAGCAAACACTACAACAAACAATCAAACAGAATTGGAGATACATGCTAAAAGAAAAACTGAAAGAACTCGTCTCGGCCTGCTTCACGGGCATCTGGGTCGAATCTTTTGAATACCAAGAAGCGATTCGTGAGATCGCGGAACTCTGCCGCGAAGAAGAGTGGATCCATGCCACCTGGGACGTTGGTACCGGA
Organism: uncultured Pirellulaceae bacterium; assembly: GCA_938003615.1. GTDB lineage: Bacteria > Planctomycetota > Planctomycetia > Pirellulales > Pirellulaceae > Mariniblastus. The sequence goes on from CALKXO010000368.1 coordinate 2,417, forward strand.
TTACGTGTGGGCGGCGGTGAAGCCGTTGCCGATGCTACCGATCCATTGGCTGCGATTCGTGCCATCAGTTCAATCGCCACGCCAGAAGGGACGGTATTGCTGGTGATGAATAACCTGCACAAGTTTGTCTCGTCTGTCGAGGTCATGCAGGCTCTACAACACCAGCTTATCGAAGGCAAACACAATCGCACCATTATCGTTGGGCTTTCTCCAACTGCTGCAATCCCCGTCGAACTCGAAAAGCTTTTCGTTGTCGTTGAGCACTCGCTACCTGATCGAGATCAACTCGAGGCGATTGCCAAAGAGATTGCTACTGAAGAAGATGAACTACCCGAAGAATCCAAATTACAAACCATCCTTGATGCTGCCGCTGGACTGACTCGGTTGGAGGCGGAGAACGCCTTCAGCCTGAGTCTGGTCCGGTATGGCCGCATTGAGGATGGGGCCATATGGGAGCTCAAGGCGGGGATGCTGAAGAAATCCGGTCTCATGCAGCTCTATCATGGAACTGAGGACTTTGATTCTCTTGGAGGGTTGGGAAACCTGAAGGCCTTCTGCAAACGGTCACTACTCAGCCAAGATCGCAGCAATCCGCTTAAACAACCGCGCGGCGTTTTACTGTTGGGCGTCAGTGGTACCGGCAAGTCGGCATTCGCCAAAGCACTTGGGACAGAGACTGGCAGACCAACGCTGGTTCTCGATATTGGTGCCTTGATGGGTTCACTTGTCGGGCAAACTGAAAGCAATGTCCGTCGAGCACTTCAGATCGCCGACGCGATGTCTCCCTGTATTCTCTTTATCGACGAGATGGAGAAAGCCATCAGCGGAGCCAATAGTTCTGGCAGTGGCGATTCTGGTGTTTCCAACAGGATGCTCGGCACGCTGCTTTCATGGATGAACGATCACAACTCAAACGTATACGTCGTTGCGACTTGTAACGACATCTCCAAGCTTCCCCCTGAACTGACGCGTGCCGAACGTTTTGACGGCATCGTGTTTCTGGACCTCCCGGGGCGAGAACAAAAGGACCGTATCTGGGAACAGTACATCGAACTCTTCCAGTTGGATGCTGACCAGATGCGTCCTGATGACTACCAGTTCACCGGAGCAGAAATCCGTTCCTGCTGCCGGCTTGCCGCATTGCTGGACCAGCCTTTGGTTCAAGCCAGCCTCAACGTGGTTCCCGTCGCAGTCACCGCTGCAGAATCCATAAATTCCCTGCGGAGTTGGGCCAGCGGGCGTTGCCTCGATAGCGAATCCAGTGGCATCTACCAGTTTCAACCAAAGAAAACTCGATTAAGGAGAAAAGTAAGCGTTAATCCGTCAAGCAATTAAACACTACTAGGAAAGGAGGCTTTTTGCTAACCATCCAACATCTCGCCGTCATTCGAGCGGCATTGAAATTTCTCGATGAGGAAATCACACCCAACGGCAATGAAGCTATTGCCAGTTATTTGAATCTGGAAGACAAAAACCTTAGCGTCGCCGTTGAGCACATCCAACAAACACGTCAGTTCTTTGATGCCGTGGATCTGAACTATGCTCTTGTCGATGCCGCCGGAGTTCAGATTGAAAGCCGGCGTCTCTTCCCTGCTGCGCAGGATTCCTCCAAGCTTCGTTCAGATCTCTCGCTGATCGCTACTGTGCTGGTGCCTATCAATAGCCGCCAGTAATCGTCGTCTTGCTAACACTGGCTTAATCAGGAATTCATACTGAGATCAACGATGACGAAATATTCAATTCTTAAAAGGAGACTTTATGAGCACACTTCTAGAGCCCGAGCTTCAACCAATCTCGGACTCACAATCAATGACCGACTCAGTCAACCAAGTTCGTTCTGACTTTGCGGCTTGTCGTGTCAAGTTCCGCTGGTTCGGAACGACCAAAACCTTAACCACCGAGCAGAAATCTCGGGCCGCTGAATCGTTCGGAGCCCAAGGTAAAGCGATCAGTGCTGCCAAACGTTTGATCGACACACGCAACGAAAACTACCGAGCGTTGACGTCTCTGAAAACTTCGATCGTCAGCTACTGGAAAGAATCATCACTCGCCTTTCCCGAGCCCGGCATTCGTCTGATTCGACAAGACCGCATCGAACAGTTCGATACGCGCCTGCAGCAGTACCGGAACGAATTAGCAGAAGGCGTTGTAAAGCTCGATGATTGTTTCGCTGAACTGACGGAAGCGGCCCGGCAGCGTTTGGGATCACTTTATAACCACAGCGACTATCCCGTTTCTTTAAGAGAAGAGTTTGCGGTTGAATGGGATTTCCCCAACGTAAACGCTCCTGAATATTTGAGACGTTTGAACCCGGAAGTCTACCAACAGCAAGCACGTTTGGTTGCCGAAAGGTTCGAACAAACAGTGGCCATGGCTGAGGAAGCTTTCATCCAAGAACTGGATCAGCTAGTTAGTCATCTGGTGGAGCGACTCTCGGGAGATGAGGACGGAAAGCAAAAAGTCTTCCGCAACTCATCGCTGACAAATCTGACTTCCTTCTTCGGACGTTTCAGAGAACTTAATGTGCGCTCCAACCAGCAACTGGACCAGCTTGTTGATCGGTGTGAGCAATTGGTTTCGGGAGTGGCACCTCAGTCGCTGCGTGACAACGATTCGCTTCGCAGTAGTCTCTGCGGTCGTTTGTCCGGCTTGCAAAGCTCGCTGGATCAATTGATGGTCGAACGCCCTCGCCGCAACATCCTTCGCGGCCGAAAACACACCGGCACGGAGGAGTAATGGAAATACTCATCAAGCCATCCGGCAACGCGCTCTGCATCTATTCGGATGCCATCCCCCTATCAGCGATTGGAAAAATAGAAATCACTCGGGCTTCACATGTGGAGCCAAATTCGGTTGGCCAATGGATGGCGGACCTGTCACCAGTCGGTGGTCCTACCTTAGGACCTTTCGAGAAAAGGACTGACGCTATCACGGCGGAAGTCAACTGGTTACGAAAAAACTGGCTGCTCGAGTCAGCCTGATGGATTAGATCCTGTTGGCTTCGCGCGTTTGCGGAGCGGTTCGTTTTTCACGGCCGCTCCGCAAGGGGCGGCTTTTCCCTGTTTTGGAGAAAGCTATGCCCCCCACAGAAATCAATCACGCGGTCGCTGAAGTACTTTATGAAGCTCTCAATATCGTCCGACGACGAGGTTGCGGTTGGGTCGAACCACACATCAACGATACTGATTTTGACCAACAAGATCCATCAGTCATTGACTGGGACGCATCCGGTGACAATCGCGTGATCTCACTTTACGAAGTCGCAATCTAAATGCCAGTTTGGCCAACGGTTTGCGACAAACAATCTACTCTCACTTATCAACTTAAGGGAACAAACATCGATAAATTCATTCGCCAGCTCTTTGAGTCTGGTATTCACATGCCCGTGAGTGCATTGCTCGCGGGCGGTTTCATCGCCTTCCTTGTCGGGAGCTGGCCCATCTTAATTGGCTTACCTGCCGTTTTGGTAGGCATCCACTTGGTTGTTAGCGCTTACCCGACCTGACAGACGGTTGGTTAATTTGCTCAGCAGTGAACTGATAGTCAACACATTTACCTTAAAGGAGGAACATTGGGCGCCCGTGAAAAGCTCAACACCATCTATTGCTCATTCGCGGCGGTGATTTCGCTGGGGTTAGGATTCGTCACAGGGTCTCTCGTGGTCTTTGCAATTAGTTTTGCGTTGATTACCGCAGGACTGCTGCACGACGGATCCATCCGTCCTGATCGGCGTCGCCGCTAACACAACACTACCGTGGCACCACCTTCACTTGCTGGAGGTGGTGCCTTTTCTGTTTCAAGTTCATTGCCAGCAGTGATGCCTATGGGTATCATCTATTTGGGTGGTGACTATAAGTATCCGTTGGTTTGGGAGGTTTTACGATTGAAAGATTACTATCAGATTCTCGGAGTTGGCCTCTCTGCCAGCTTTGAAGAGATTAAGGCCGCATATCGCCGGAAGGCGATGCAACACCATCCAGATCGGGGCGGCTCGCATTCCCAGATGGTCACGATCAATGAAGCGTGGGAAGTGCTGTCCGATCCCGCGCTGCGGCGTCAGTATGATGAGTATCGTCAAAAGGGCAGCGGCAAGGAGACGACGTTCAAGGGAGCGCGTCAGCGTGCACAGAGCTACGAAAGCGACTGGCGCAAATTTGATTCGTGGCTATCTTCGATCAGCCGTGATTTTGATTCTGCCAAGTTCGGTTCCAAAAAGTTCTTTGGCGTGGAAATGCCTACGGTCAGCGAGAGCGTTTCGGCATGGATCTTTTTGATCACTGGTGGAATTTTTGGCATCTTGCTTTGGGCAATCATTGCAGGAGGTGCCCTGCTCACGTGGCAAGAAAGTAACCAGCATAGCTATGGCCAAACGACTACCGGCCAGAGGATCGTACTTACTCGGATCGCCCTTTTCACAGGATTGGGCGCTATTGCAGTTGGTGCATGGTGCGGCAAATGGGTGCATCAGAAATTCGGCGCGAGGTTGGTGAACTGGCTGCCAAAAGAGATGCCATTTCCATTCTCCAAATCGACCGCTGGAAAGCTTGACGGCAAAAATGAGTCTG
>CALKXO010000369.1 GCA_938003615.1 uncultured Pirellulaceae bacterium
ACACTTGCCTTGCTGCTGCCACCATCGGTGATGATCGCGTTCGGGGACAACCCAGCCTTGAATTTGCTCATCACGGATTCCATCGCCCGCATCGGAACGCTCAGGAAGACAACGTCGGCGTCAGCAACGGCAACTTCCGGCTGCAATTCGTATCCGTCGATCACGCCCAGTTCTACGGCGCGTTTCAGATGAGCCTCATCGCGACTGCAGCCAACGATTCGTTCGCAGAAATTGGCTTTCTTTAGGGCTAACGCCAAAGACCCGCCGATTAGCCCCACACCAAAGATTGTCAGTTTTTTGATCATCGAAAGATTATAGCTGGAAGGGCTTCGGCTTGCACTGGGTTACCACGGGACTGGCCTACAACTTGAAATTCATGACGGGATCAATAACCATTCTTTTGTACATGACGATCACGGTACTCCCGATAACAACTGCGACAAACGCAAACGTTAGCGCAAACCCAATCTTGCCCAGCACCTGCATGTTCTGATCAGCCTTATTCTGCAAGTCATGCGATGCGCGGTCCATCGTTTCTGCAAGTTCGCCGGCTGTCTCGCCTACATCGATATAGTCCAAGTATTCCTGAGGAAAGGCGTCGGTCGCTTTATAAGTTTTGTAAAACTCTTTGCCGCTACGTAGGTCCTCGCAGACCTCCTCTTCAAGCGATTCGTAAAAGTAGTTCTCGGTGGCGGCGAGAGATAGTCGGGCATTTTCCAAAGCATCCATCCCGGCGTTTTCGGCAACGGACATGGTCCAAGCCATCCGTGAAAGGGCCAGGCACTCGATGGTCTTCCCCAGCAAGGGGACTCGACGAGCAATACGCATGGGTAAGGTGCCGAACCAGCCTTTGATCGATCCGACTATCAATACGGCTAAAGATCCGAAGAACAGAGTGACAACGGTGATGTACAAAAGCAGGTTGCCGGTTGTGCTGCCCATGCCAAACCAATCAATCGGCTCGTCCATGCCACCAAGGTCCACCATCACCCAATGCAGTACCGGAATCATGATTCCGACCAGTAACACGCAGACCGCCAATTGAAAAGCAGGCCAAGAGATTGACCTCAAGAAGCTACTTCGGAACTCAACAAGGTTTTTGTAGTGACTGGCAAGTCTGCCAAAGGATTCATCTAAGCGCCCGCCTGCCTCTCCCGCCATCACGACGGCGATTGCTAGTTCTGGGAAATAGCCATCGAGTGACTTCATGGCCGTCGCCAAGGCGTTGCCGTCTTTCAGAGAGTTAACGATCCGATTGGCTTTGAGCCGGTCTGTGGGGCCGCCGATTTCGCGTTCTTTTTTGTAAGCCGAAAGCAAGTCGATTCCTGCGCTGTAGCTCGTTTCCAGTCGCTTGAAAAGCTTGGCCATTTTGTTGTAGGTGATTCTGGCCATGAAGCGCGCGGGTTAAGAAACGGTAGAAAGCCGAGATATTATAAACCAAAGCGGTACAAAAGTGTATTTTCGACAAGTGACTTTTGGCGGTTGAGGGCGATAATGAACCAAGCGCAGCACTAAGTGAACCAAGCGAAGCTTTAGGCCGCAGGCGAGCTGCTATGCAGTAAGTGAATCTCTTTCTTGATCGGATAGTCCCTCACAATGTTCAAAACTCTTAAACTTGGCTTTTCAGCGCTGGTCGTCCTACTCCTGTCTACGACCACCGTTACCGCAGATGAACTCCCGGACAAAATTAAGCTTCGCTCTGGGGCGGAATTGAGGGTGAGAATTGTCGCTATGCCGAAAACTGACAAACGTTCCTACGTGCTTTTCAAAACCGAATCTGGTGCAACGGTACAAATGGAACGCAAACGTATCGCCAGCCTGATGAAGGCAGGTGAGGCAGAAGAGGCCTACCGTCGTCACCTAAAGACTCGCCAGGAAACGGTTGCCTGGCATCGAGAAATCATCGATTGGTGTAAAGACCAGCCACAGGGACGCCTGAAGTTTCGTGACGAGATTCGCTATCACTTGGAAATGATTCTTGAGATCGACCCTGAAGATTTGAAGGCCCGCAAACTGCTTGGCTATGAGCGCGTCGGACGAGGGCAATGGATGTTGGAGGATTTGCTGCTGGATCGTTACGGGTACGAGCGTGACGGAGCGACGGTGACTCCAAAACTATTCCGGCGGATCGATCAAGGTAACCAGCTGGCGGACGAGACCAGTGGTGTTTTTAAAAAACAGTTCAAGCTGTGGTTGAGAGACGTCAAAAAGGGCAGAGGTGCGCGACAACAACTTCAACAGCGCCTGTTCCAGCTTTGCACCCCGCAAACCGCCAATCTGATCTTTGAGGAACATGCGAAAAAGGAAACGCGCGACGAGGTCCGGTTATTGTACGTTGAAGCATTTGGGCGGGCACCGTGCGTGGCATCGACGGGGTCGTTGGTTTATTTCTCCGTTAACGACCCGGTGGATGAGATTCGTGAGCGCGCCGCGACGCTTTTACAGCAACCGGAGTTCGATCAACAATTGGCCATGTCACGGATGTCCGAGTTTATGTCCCATAGTAACAATAGAGTGATCAACGAGGCCGCTTATGCGATCAAAGAACTGGTGCGCGAGGGTGACCAAACCCAGTTGGCTCAGTTGCGTGAGGTGATGCTGCGTCTGTCCAACGCCTTGGTCACCACGCATGTGGTTCCCAAACCCGGTGCGCTTGATTCGGGGCGTATTGAAACCAATTTTAATAGTTTTGGTCCGGACAGTTTTACTGCTGGTGGGGGCCCTCAAACGGAGAAGCGTCAGTTGCAAAATGGCTCGGTCTTGTCAGCGCTTCGAAAGATGACGGGGCAGAATTTTGGCTATAATGAGAAACGTTGGGAGCAATACTTCGTGGAGAATTACTCGCTGGTCGATGCAACGGTGAGAACGGATTGACCAAGAGTAAGGTAGGCTTCGGTCACTCGATTCGTTTGCCGCCTGAATACACATTGAACTTGTCGCCAGTATTAAACCCCACAAGTGTCGAGCCAAACCGTTTTGCCAGCTCGACTGCTAGGCTAGACGGAGCTCCGACGGCAACCATGATAGGAATTTGGGCAACCAGTGCTTTTTGAACCAGTTCAAAACTGGCGCGGCCGCTGACGACAAGAATTGATTCGGTCAACAAACGACCGCCCTGCCCCGCTTCTTCGATCAGTTGATTTCCAATCAGTTTGTCGACAGCGTTGTGGCGGCCGACGTCTTCTCGGAGATTGATTAAATTCCCATCGGTGGAGAATAATCCGGCCGCGTGTAGTCCACCTGTACTGCCGAAAATCTGCTGTTGCTGACGAAGCAACTCTGGTAGACGTCGAATTAGAGTCGCGCTCACCAGAGCACCATTGTCAGCGATCGGCAATATGTCTTGCGCTTCTAAGGCATCCAGCGAAGCCTTCCCACATACGCCGCAGCTGGATGTCGTGTAGAAATGTCGTTGGAGCTTGCTCATGTCGATAACCACCGACGGCGTTAGGTTGACGCGCAGCTGGTTGCTAATTGACTCACCGTCAGCAACCGTTCCGCAAAATTCAAAACTGTCAATGTCAGCGCCGGATTGAATAATCCCTTCACTCAGCAGGAAGCCGGCGGCTAGTTCGAAGTCGCGTCCCGGAGTGCGCATCGTGATCGACAGACTACGATCCTTCTTGGAGGCCGTTGGACCAAAAACGATACGTATCTCCAACGGGCTTTCGATCGCGACTGAGTCTTCAACCGTGAGTACCTGCATCGAACTCTCTGGCGATTGATCCGAGAAGCGATAGCGTACGATGGAAACGGCTCTTTCGCCGATGCTGTCGGGGGTGTTCCTAGATTCGCTCATTGTTGGGTCCCTTCCTGATTGACGAAGGTTCTTTGCGACGCTTGAAGTTCATGGATGTCGATGTTGGTCGACCAGCGCGTGACGCTGCCCAGTGAAGCGAAATCGTCAGTCCATCGCACGCGCTTCGTCGTCTCTTGTTCACACTTAAGCGCTTGAATCCAATCCGCGTGATCGAAGTCGGCGTTGCGGCTAAGCAGGACCCATGAGGTCTGACGTTTTCCGTTGGCGTCTGTGTCGGCGCGAAAGTAGGTGACTAACTTGAGTTCCTCGGCAGCCGAGTATACGACCGGAGCCAGATCAACAAAGCGATTGGTAATGTGAGCGACAAGGATTCCATGGGGAGCGAGATGCTTTAGGTAGAGTTCAAAGCACTCGATCGTCAGCAAGTGTTGTGGAATCGCGTCACTGGAGAACGCATCGATCGCGATGATGTCAAACTGCCCGGGACCTGATCGATCCAGTTGGCGTTGCAGAAGCATCCGCCCGTCCCCAATTTTCACTTTCGATTGGCTTTTAAAGTGATTGAGGTAGCTGAAATGCTCAAGCGCTATCGTTTCGACCAATGGATTAAGTTCGTAGAAAGTGAACTGGTCGTTTGGCTCGCACCAAGACAACATGGCACCGATTCCCATCCCAACGACCGCAACGTTGACGGCCGGTGGTTCGGAAGTCCCGTCTGTTTTGCCTGCCTTCAATTCGCGAATATTGCGTGTGGCTATTCCTATGCCACTTGAGGCGCCGTAGTATCCGGTGGGTTCGAATGAGTTGAGTTCGGCGACTGGCTGTCCGCCATGGTCGACGTTCCCACTGATAAAATTTCGGTAGCCATCGGCTTCTGAAACACGCACGAGTCCGTATTCATTTCGGTCTCGAAAAATTTCGTTGGGACGGAATTCAGGGCTTACTTGAAACATGAGACTGGCCAGCACGACAGCGGCAACCATCATTGCAGCTGCGCTGTAGGCGTATTTTAAAAGGTTGGACCGTGGTGTCGCGGGCTGTGTCGCAGTGCTCTTTAGCCACACACAGACAATCATCAGCCCGATCCCTAGCAATAAGGAAAGCTGGAATTCTAAGAAGCTGTCAAACACTATTGGAGCGAGTAGCGTGACGAAAATGCCGCCACAGGCGCCCCCGACGGCCACTGTTAGAAAGAATAACGTGAGATGATTTGGGGTTGGTTTCTGGCGCTCAAGTTCACCGTGGCAAACCAAGGCCATGAAGAAACAGACACTGGCAAGTCCCGCGACTTGTAAGACGATCGAAACGTAGATGTGGGCCTGCACGACTCCAACGCTGGCGATGACTGCGAGAAACAGCAAGGGACCAATGATCCTTCGTTGATAGAATCCTGGGCGATCAAAACAGATCATGAAGGACAATAAATACAGGCTCAACGGGAGTATCCAAAGGAACGGAACGGAAGCGATCTCCTGACACATCAGGTTGGTTGTCGCTAGTAGTAGAACCGATGGACAAAATGCGAGCAGGAACCAGATCGGAATGGACGCGCGAGAAGTACTTTTACTCGAAGCACGTATGCCCTTTCCAATTTCAGCTTCGTCGGCCTCGGCCCAGCGGTCGATCTTGAGCGTTGAGGAGCCTGCCCAGAGGCATATTGCAGAAAATCCGATGAACCCCCATGACCACCATAGAGTCTGCGATTCAAGCGGAATCCATGGCTCAATCAAAAATGGATAGCCGGCTAAGGCCAAGAGAGAGCCGAAGTTGGATAGCGCGTACAAGCGATATGTGGAAACAGCAGAAGCGTGATTGGTTCGATCTTTTTGAAGCGTGTGGTGCCAAGCTTGAACAAGTGAACTGGTTGTGGAGAGCGCAAAATAGGGGAGGCCGACTGACCACGCCAAAGTGACAATGATCGATGCTGTTAGATTGGTGCCCAGAACCGCATTTGGACTGGCCGGAAAAATCAACAATCCAATTCCGGCTGCCGCGAGGACGACTGCGTGTAAGACAAAAGCCGTTTTTGGGTTCAACCAGCGGCGGAGTAAATAGCTGTATCCGTATCCAAGTACTAGAACGGTCTGAAAGAACATCATGCACGTGGTCCAGACCGCCGCTGTACCTCCATAGGAAGGCAGGATTGACTTCGCAATCATCGGTTGCACCGAGAACAGCAGCATAGCGCTGATGAAAATCGTGAAGTGAAGTCTCGACATTGTGTCCATCTGGAGATAGTTGAGTCGCGTGATCAAATGTGGGCAGCAGTCGAGCGCGCGAATTTGGAGCCCGACAATCAGTTGAGGACGCTTTCTACCAACTGAGAAAAGCTTATGATGTGTATCTTAATCGTATTGACGTCAACCGTGCCACGAAATTACAGCCGCCATGGACAACGAAAAGATAGCCAAAGTACTCAGCCAACTTGCCGACCTACTTGAATTTACCGGCGCCAACGCATTTCGCCTACGCGCCTATCGCAACGGGGCTCGAAAAATCAAAGAGTTGCCAGAATCGATCAGCTCTCTGGTCGACCAAGGAGCCGATCTGGTGAAGTTGGATGGCATTGGCAAAGGTGTCGCTGAGAAATGTATCGAACTGTGCGAGACAGGGAAGCTAAAGCAAATGGAAGAGTTGCTGGAAGAGATTCCGGCGACGGTGTTGGATCTGTTGAACGTTCCCAAAATGGGCCCCAAGAAAGCGGCAGCCGTCTACCATGAGCTGGGGGTAGAAAATTTGCAACAGCTGAAGGCTGCTTGTGAGGCTGGCGAGGTCAGCCAGTTGTCTGGGTTTGGGAAAAAGACTGAGCAAGCGATTCTTGACGGTATTGCGATCGCGGTGGCGGCTAACGAACGCATTCTATGGTCGGCAGCAGACAAGATCGTGACCAAGCTTCGCGCGTATATGGATTCCTGCGAGGCGATTTGTCAGCTCGAGTTCGCTGGCAGCTACCGACGCGGCAAAGAGACGGTCGGTGACTTGGATATGTTGGCGACATCAACTGATGCGACAGCCGTGATGGATCATTTTGCCGAATTTGAGGACATTACTTCCACGATCGTGCGCGGCGACACAAAAATGTCCGTGCGTTTAGACGATGAATTTCAGATCGACTTGAGAGTTGTGCCCGAGGAGTCGTTTGGCGCCGCGCTGCAGTATTTTACTGGATCCAA
>CALKXO010000370.1 GCA_938003615.1 uncultured Pirellulaceae bacterium
GACCGTTACCGTGGGATTATGGAACGAGCAAGAAAAAAAGATGGTCAAGCTAGATCTTGAAAAAGGCAAGACCGTAAACAAAGGGCAACGGCTAATCATCGGGCATTTGAATCCCCCGGCTCAAGAAAGCAGCCAATCAAACTCAACGAGCTCGTCCGACTCCTCCCTGCCGAACAATTAATTGGACTGATCGATTAAAGAGTTAAAACTGATAACGGGGTAGAACAGATAATGGGGTAGAACAATTAGCTCGGTCTAAGCTTCTTCATCACTTCCGGATCCGCAGCGAGACCTTGGCTGTTGAGGAAAACACGATAAGCTTCCGGGTGATTGATGTTCAAAAAGCTCTCCAATTTTGGGTCGAATTCACGAAGGTCCGCGACATCAATTTTTCGAGCGTCCAACTGCTCTGCCAAGCTGGAAACCCGTAGACGACCCTGCCGAATTAGATCATTGCCAACACGCCAGCTATCGGTTCTGTATACAGCCGTCATCCCAAAAATGCGTTCCCCATCCACAGGAGTGGCGGCCCGACAGTCGTGTTGCTGCGCAATGCGAAATAATTCGTTCGCTAAACCAGATTTTACAACTGGCACATCGCAGCCGGTCACAAACGCGTAACGACAATGCATTTCAAGTGATTTGAGCCCGGCCGCAATTCCGGCAAGCGGTCCTTGGTTGCGGTGCTGGTCCTCTACCCAAGTGACGCGCCCAAATTGAGCACCAGATTCAAACCGTTCCTTCAACGAATCCTGCTGGCCAAGTCCAATGGAGATAACGACATGATTGCTCAACGAAGCACACTGATCAACAATACACTCAATAAAGGTACCTCCGGCGAAGGGCAACAACGCCTTGTCCATTCCCATGCGCTGACTCTGCCCGCCGGCCAAGATCAACACTCCAAGATCGTTTCGATTGTCAGCCATAATTGATTTCTGTAGTACGAGCATCCCATTGGAAACCGGTGCCCTCGGCATTACCATAGCCTAACCTGTAGCCAATAAATAATCACCACGTGTTGGAAAGCCTTTCAAGATGCCGCTGAACCTTCATCTGAAAACCCAACAGAAGCTACCGCTGTTTGTCGGGCGCGTCCTGCCTGAAAACATCGGCCGTGAAGATCCTGCCAAAACAACCGTTGATGAAGGCAACCACACGGGCGCGCTGAGTGACTATTTTGAAATCGATGGCTCAGCTGCCGAGGATCAGACCATTCGCTTTTTTGGTAATCTTGAAAATGTCTACGGGATTGGCGATTCGATGAGCAGCGGTACGCTAGAAGTCCACGGCGACGCCGGACCGCTTCTCGGCCGCGCAATGTCGGGCGGCGAAATCGTTGTTGATGGTAACGTGGACGACTACTTGGGATCGGAAATGACCGGCGGGCTGATTGTGGTCCGCGGTAACGCACGTGATTACGTTGGTGCCAATCGTCCGGGGGGCAAATACGGAATGAATCGCGGCACCATCTTTATCAGCGGAAACGCTGGCCAATCACTGGGACGCAGGATGCGTCGCGGAACGATTGTGGTTCAAGGATCCGTCGGACCGTTGTGTGGTTGGGAAATGCTGGCCGGCACGATTCTGACCTTCGGCTCTACAGGCGAACACATGGGCTTGGAAATGAAACGCGGGACCATCATTCTCGCCGGTGAAACAACCAAGTCGTTCAATTCTGGCGCCACTTTCGTCGAAGGAACAACCTCTCTCAGCCAGACGACTTCGATGATCGGCGCGTGGCTCAAACGGAGCAACATTGAGATCCCCGAGAAAATGATCGACCAATGCCTAATGAAGCCCCAATTTCTTCAATGGCATGGCGACTTGAATGAGGGTGGGCGCGGTGAGATTTTCGTGCCCGTTGAATGTTAGAGCAGTTGACCGCCGACGGTAGTTCCCGAGTCCAGTCGCGCGCTGCGCGTGTCTCGACGCAATGACCCAACTTTTCTAGGAAGTCGGTGTGCTTGAAGACCGAGAAATTTCTTTGGTAGGGGCAAGATAAACAACGGTCCTGAAGGCATTAAAAGTCGTTATCGAGAAAACCAAACGGTCGCACCGATCGCTGAGGAGCACGGCTTCATCGTCTAAAAGACATGTTGATCATTCCGCGAATTTCAAAAAATCTACGAAACCTCGATAACTCTGCCTTGCAAAGTCAAACACGCCCGTCTACTCTATAACGCAGAGTATTGAATTAATTTTAGGTTTAATATCGTGTTTCAGGAGGCAAAATGAATTTACATCGGGCGCTTTCTGAGATTTCGGAAATCAAGGCGCAGTTGGAGCGTACGCAAAGTCACCGTGGTTTCCGGTCGTTGGCAACGCTTCTTTCGGCGTTCGTCGTGGTGGTGACTGCGATTATTCTCAATCGTGGGGCGCCCCAAACTTCGGTTTCCCAATTTGTCTACATATGGGCGTCGGTTGCCGTCGTATCGTTGGTATTTGCGGTGACTGAAATGAAAATTCGGGCAACCATGGGCGATGCCGAACTCCATTGGAAAATGCATTCCAATCTCGGTCGGCAGCTATTGCCTTCGTTGGTCGTGGGGGCCGTGATGACGTTTGTGCTCGGTGGATTACAGTTGCCTTTCTTCTCCTACGCGACTCCAGTTCACACTGAGACGATACCATCACAACATAATTTGTTGCCGGCGGTGTGGGCGATGGTATATGGCCTGGGCCTCGTGGCATGTGTTCAACACCTGCCCAAGGCGGCGCGATGGGTGGGGGCTTGGTTTATTGTTGGCGGCATCGTGTGCGTGATGTTGGAACAAC
>CALKXO010000371.1 GCA_938003615.1 uncultured Pirellulaceae bacterium
GTCGGAATTGACGTGTCGAAAGCAAAGCTGGATGTCGCTTTTGGGGAGGAACGCTTCGTTGAGACGATTGAAAATGAATCATCGTCGATCCGGAACTTGATCAAGAATCGCATCGCAAGCCCTTGTGAGACATTGGTCGTAGTTGAGGCTACTGGCGGCTACGAGAGCTTGCTTGTCTATCAGCTTCACGCCGCAGGCATTGCAGTGGCAGTTGTGAATCCACGTCGTGTTCGCGAATTTGCAAAAGGAGTTGGCTAGGATGCGAAAACGGATCCAATCGAAGCCAAGCTGATTGTCTGGTATGGACAAGTTGTTCGTCTGAAACCGTTCAACGCAAAGACGAATGCCGAAAAAGAACTAACCGCACTGGTGGTTCGCCAACGCCAATTGTTGAAGATGATCACAATGGAAAACAATCGGCTTGGCCAAGCGTCACCAGTAGTCGTCAAATTCATCACGGCATCGTTAAAAGCCAAGAAAAAGCAGGTCAAAACTCTCGATGGCTTGATTGCCGAAGGTGTGCATGCGGATACTGCTTCGAAAGACAAAGTCGCGATCATGCAATCAGTCAAAGGCCTTGGTCCGGTTGCCATCAGTACGCTGGTGACCGAACTGCCAGAGCTTAGTCGGGTCAACCGAGGCCAAATTGCGAAGCTGGTAGGTATAGCGCCGATCAACGACGACTCTGGCCAGCATCAAGGCAAACGCCAAACCGGTGCCGGCCGAGTTCGGTTCGACGGGTACTCTACATGTCGGCATTGGTGGCGACGCGCCACAATTCTCGTATCAGAGCTTTCTACCAGCGATTAGTCGCCGCCGCAGAACCAAAGCAACTTGCCTTAGTCGCTGCAATGCGAAAGTTGTTGACGATCCTCAACATTACAGACGGTTTTACAGAAACACTCCGCCGTTGTCGGCAGCTTTCACTCAAAACGGTTCACTCAACCTATCAAGGCTTCATGGGAGCCCTGACCAACTACGGACATGTTTTTGTTACCTTGGGTTTGGCGTTTGGGCCCCTCGGATTCAAGCGAACGTCAGCACGTCCAAGAGATGCTTGAACACGAAAATTTCCCTGAAAACACGATCTTTTGCGGGGATGCAGGATTCGTCGGTTGCGAATTTTGGAAAGCAATCATGGATCGCGGCTGTCACTTTCTGATCCGTGGGGGCAGCAATGTAAAGCTGATCCAAACCGACGATGAAGGTTACGTCCTTAGCTGGCCCAAGGATAAGCAAGACGACAACCAACCGATTCGAACCGCCATTGCCGTAACGACAGCATACAGACTTGGTCCAACTTCAACTGTAGCTCTGGCATCGACGCCAATTGAACAAACAGAACGAGCACCACCCAAAGGGCGCGGCGTTGCAGAAGCCGAATGTATGCAGTCACGGCTGGCTCAATATAGGATCAATAAATCGAAGTGCGATTTTCTAAAGCTAATTTTTCTTTTTGCCGGGCTTATCGAGAACTACGTCCGAAGGAAAATCAGCGGCTGTTTCGCCGTCGCGCGACCGCAGTCGTTTGTTTTGGGAACTACCTTTTGGTGGATTCATTGGAATGTCCATGCCGCCTAAGTCTGCCATCATCTTGTACAGGCGACTTTCCATTTCTTTTCTGATCTTTTGATGTTCCGTAGATCGGATCAAATTGTTTTGCTCACCCGGGTCAGCTTGAATTTCAAAAAACTCGTCCGTGTCCCACAGTCCGTAGTAAGTAATGTATTTGTACTTGTCGCTGCGCAATGAAAATACAGTTGGTGATTGCGGGAAATTCTTTTCCCAGTAGTACGCGTATAGAAAATATTCCCGCCACGGAATGTCTTTGCCCTGTGCCAGTGGAAGAAAGCTATCGCCATCCATGTGAGGCGGCTTCTGCAAGCCCATGGCCTCCATGATTGTCGGAGCGATATCAATGTTGGCCACCATTTTGTCGACCGTTGAGCCACCGGAAAACAGATCGGGGCACTGAGCGATCATGGGAACGCGAATCGAGGTTTCATACGCCACGCGTTTATCGATTAAGCCGTGTTCGCCAAACATGAATCCGTTGTCACCCATGTAGATGACAAGCGTTTCGTCGTGGATGCCCATCTTTTTCAGTTGCTCCATGACAGCGCCAATGCTGTCGTCGACCGAGCAAAGCGCTTCGCAATAGCGTTTGTAATATTGCTCGATGTTCAGTTCGCTGTGATAGGGGAAATCGACTCCGTGCCAACTGTTGCGTTGGTCGAGCAACCAGCGTGGGCGATTCAGGTCATTGTTCGCCAGTTTCGTTTCACTCGATGGACGCGCAAAGGGTTTTGCTGCAAACTTTTGGTCGTACTTGTCTTCGGGAGTAAAGTTTGCATGAACGGCTTTATGCGAAAGGTACAAACAAAAGGGTTCATTCCGATCTGTTTGTTCTAAAAAATCGACGGCATAGCGTGTCAACAATGGCGTGATGTATCCATCTTGTGGAACGTTTTCCCCGTTGACGTTGATAGTGTATTTCGGCCCCGGTGGCAGGTAGTGACCCTGACCGCGGAAACTTACCCAGTAGTCAAATCCCGGTCGCGGTTTGTCATTGTGTCCTCCCATGTGCCACTTGCCGACGTAACCCGTTTTATAGCCAGCCTCTTGTAGATACTGCGGGAAGAATTGAGTGCCTTCTGGGACGGCCCGATTGTTGTCGATCACACGATGCCGGAAGGTATACAATCCGGTCAAGATCGAAGCGCGGCTTGGTGAGCACAAGGACGTGGTCACAAAAGCGTTCTTCATATGAACGCCCAACTTTGCCATCTTGTCCATGTGCGGCGTTTCGGCAAACTGATGCCCCATGAAACTCATCGCATCGTAACGATGGTCATCGGAAAGAATAAACACGACGTTGCGTGGTTTAGCGTTATCAATTTTGACGGGGCTAATGTCGTTTGGTACCGGCGTTACCGAACGTGCCTCATCGGGTTGATTTGCTGCGGAGGGTTTGATGGGAAGAAATAACCCAGAAGTCAGTAAGATGATCGTACAAAGTTTCTTCACCGTGTAACTCTCCAATGTTCAGGCATCGTCAGACGAAACGGTCTATTGTCCGTCAAATACTATCGCCGACGTCAGATTGCGTTGCTACAGGAAATTTGAATTTCTATTTGAACTTTCAAGACAAAAGTCGCCAACGACGAGAAACCAGATAACAATGATTGGAATCGCTTAGGGATTTCTGCAACAAGTGCTCGGGCAATCTGATCTCTCCTACCGGTCGAGACCGCTGCAACGCGGCCACCCAATGTCGTGCTATTTCTGGTAGACGATTTTGGTCAACGGGATCTATCTTGCTATGGCAGTTCGTTGTACGAGACGCCTCACATGGATCAATTGGCCGCCGAGGGGGGTGAGGTTTACCAATGCTTATTCGGCGTACGCGCAATGTGTCTCGTCACGTACTGGTCTGTTGTCAGGCAAGTGGTGTACAGTTTAAAATAAAGGCGCCGGCCGACCGAAGCGTGATGGTCAACAATGCGAATATTATTGAATCCGACGTTAAGTGCAGCAATGGAACCATACACGCGAAAGATCAAGTACTGCTGACTGAGTAACGGAAGAGAAGGCGCAACCAATGACATGCCTCGCGACACTATTCTCAGTCAAACTGGGTCATGGATCCGCTTGTGAAATTGGCGTTTCACGCAGCAAATTAGTTTCGAGCTGTTGCCTCGCGCGATGGACAGCCATAGAGTTAGGGTCGACGGATGGATCGTTTCGAATTAAACATGGAGCTTCCTTGACCACTGAACAACCCTTACTCCCCCGCATTGCCGCCGGCGAATCCGACGCAGTCAGCGAGTGTCTTGATCGTTACGGCGGTCTGGTATGGTCACTAACGCGGCGCTATTGTGCTGATGTTCAACTTGCAGAAGATTCGGTACAGAACATTTTCTTCCATCTTTGGGAAGTAGCCGATCGTTTTGACGAAAACATAGCCAGCGAAACAACCTTTGTGGCCATGATCGCGCGTCGCCGTCTGATCGACGGGCACCGCAAGCAAAAGCGCGTTTGTGATGTCACCGATTGTGACTTTGACAAAATGGAAAACGGAATCGCCGACCCAACTCAAAGAATCGAAATCCAAGAAGAAGCTGCCCGCGCCGAGGAAGCGCTCAACCAGTTGCCTGTTGATCAGCAGCTAGTGATTAGAATGAGTGTGTTTGACGGGATGTCGCATTCGAGCATCTCGGATTTGACTGGGCTGAAATTAGGCACCGTAAAGACACATATTCGGCGCGGATTAATCAAAATCCGGGAAACGCTGTTCTTTGAAACCGCGGTCGATAAAGAGTTGTCGCCTGTCTCAAATTACTATGACGTCGTTGAAGAAAATTCTTCCGCAAGCGTCGGTAGTATCAGATAGTTGCCAACATGACACACTTTAACGACCACCGCACTCCAGTTCTTCGTTCCCTGAACCGTCCGATCAGTCACAACTAAAATGAAATCCGACTCAGCCTCCATCCTGTTCGACTTAATCATCAAGAAATTTGTTAGCGGCCTGTCTCAGCACGATCAACTCTTTATCGATGAACTTATTGCTTCGGCAGCCCACCCGGG
>CALKXO010000372.1 GCA_938003615.1 uncultured Pirellulaceae bacterium
GCTCCTGCAAAATATAAGCGGCTCCATAAGCTTCCAGAGCCCAAACTTCCATCTCGCCGAAACGCTGCCCACCGAAACGAGCTTTTCCACCAAGTGGCTGCTGCGTAATCAGAGAGTAAGGACCGGTGCTGCGAGCGTGGACCTTGTCATCAACAAGGTGGTGCAGTTTCAACATGTAGATGTAACCTACCGTCGTTTCCTGACCACAACGCTGGCCCGTTCGACCATCGTACAGATAGTGCTTTCCGTGGCGTGGCAAGCCAGCCTCTTCTAAGCAATCGTTGATGTCCTCTTCCGAAGCGCCATCGAATACTGGCGTGAGTGCTTGGAAACCAAGTTTCGAACCAGCCCAACCAAGATGCGTTTCCAGAATCTGCCCCACGTTCATCCGCGATGGCACCCCCAGCGGGTTAAGCATGATCTGAATCGTGGTTCCATCCTCCAAGAACGGCATGTCTTCCACAGGAAGGATTTTAGAGATCACACCCTTGTTTCCGTGACGACCGGCCATTTTGTCTCCAACCGAAATCGTCCGCTTGGTGGCAATGTAAACCTTAACCATCTGCAACACGCCGCTGCGAAGTTCATCACCACGCTTCATGCTGTTGACTTGGCGATCACGTGCGTCAATGGCACGCTCTACCGTCGGCCAATGAGCCGAGTAAATTTTCTTGATCTGCTTGATGCGATCTTCGCTTCGCATGCCTTCGATCAGTTGCTTCAGACGGAAATACTGCGCCTTCTCGGCAACGAATTTCGGATCCTGATCTTTGACCAGTGGCGTTTCGTCTTCGTCAGTCAGCGTTTTGCCAACGACGTCTTCGATCTCACCAATCATCTCACCAAAGACGCGTGTGATTTCATTGTTGCCGTCCTCTTCAGCCGACGCCAAGTCTTTTTCGAAGACCTTGCGTTCTTCATCTGAGAGACTGATTCGACGCGAGAAGCGCTGAGTATCGATCACGATGCCTTCGATTCCAGACGAAACCTCAAGCGAATCGTTTTTGACATCTTCACCAGCGCGACCAAAGATCGCATGCAGTAGTTTCTCTTCAGGAGTAAGTTCGGTTTTCGACTTCGGAGAAACCTTACCCACCAAAATGTCGCCCGGCTTTACATAAGTACCCGTGCGAATGATTCCACTATCATCCAAGTTGCGAAGTGCTTTTTCGCTGACGTTAGGAATGTCACGAGTGAACTCTTCCTGCCCCAGCTTCGTATCACGCACTTCGATATCGAACTCTTCGATATGAATCGACGTGTAAGTGTCATTTTTGACCAACTCTTCGCTGATGATGATCGCATCTTCGTAGTTGCAACCATCGAACGACATAAACCCAACCAGCACGTTGCGGCCAAGTGCCAACTCACCTTTGTAAGTCGCGGCACCATCGGCAATGATCTGGCCTTTTTCGACAGCTTCGCCGGGCTTGACCAGAGGTTTCTGGTTCTGGCACGTACGCTCGTTGAGTCCAACGTATTTTTTCAACGGATACTCATCGCTACCGATACGAATCACAGTTGAATCAACGTAGCTGACCTTACCGGCACGTCTGGCCTTGATGATCATGCTTGAGTTTTGGGCCACTTGGCGTTCCATACCCGTTCCCACGATCGGCGGTTCGGCCACCAAAAGCGGAACAGCTTGACGCTGCATGTTGGAACCCATCAACGCGCGGTTCGCATCATCGTGCTCGAGGAACGGAATCAGTCCAGCAGACACACCGACCATTTGAGCCGGCGCGATGTCCATGTAGGAGACGTCTTCTGGCGCCGCCAATTCGAAGTCAGCACGGAAACGAGCGATAACATTACCGCCAAGGTGCTTATTAGGGACGATCGCCCCGTTTGCCACAGGCGTATCCGCCGGACAAACGTAGACTTCAGTTTCTTCATCCGCACGCAACCAACGAACCTCGTCAGTTACTTTACCTTTCTTCACAACCGAATACGGCGTGACAATGAATCCATAGTCATCAACGCTGGCGTAAATCGCCATCGACGAAATCAGACCAATGTTCGTGCCTTCAGGAGTCTCAATCGGACAGATCCGACCGTAGTGAGAAATGTGAACGTCGCGGACTTCAAATCCAGCACGCTTACGATTCAAACCACCGGGGCCCAACGCCGACAGACGACGCTCGTGAGCCAACTGCGACAGCGGGTTCGTCTGATCGACAACCTGCGAAAGCTCTCCACGACCAAAGAAGTAATCGATCGCAGCCGAGATGCTCTTTGGATTGACCAAAGAACGGGGCGTCATATCGTCGACCTCTTTTTGTGTCATCCGATCCTGAACGGTACGGCGAAGCTTGAGGAAGCCCTTTCGCATTTCGTCACAAGCCAATTCATCGATCGTTCGCAAACGGCGATTGCCGAGGTGATCGATATCATCGATGTGTGCACTGGTTCCCGGAGTAGACAAATCAAGGATGTACTTGATCGACGCCATGATATCGTCTGGACGCAAGGTCATGTCTTTCTCACTGACATTCAAACCCAGTTTCCGGTTGATACGGAAACGTCCGACGCGCCCCAAACGATAACGATCGGTATCGAAGAATTTCTCATGGAACAGCTTACGAGCACGCTCAAGCGCTGGCGGGTTACCAGGACGCAAACGCTGATAGATTCGCAAAAGCGCTTCTTCGTGGCTGGACGTGTTGTCCTCTGACAGAGAGTTAAAGATCAGCGGCGACTTTGGAGCATGCATGATCTCGATGACTTTGAGATCCGACGCACAAATCGTCTCCGCCGTTTCCTTGGTCAGTTTCTTGCCCGCTTCGACGATGATTTCACCAGCGCGGTCACTACCTGCCGGATAGACAATGTCGTCTACCGCGATTTTACCATCTAGTTTTGCAACACTACGCCCGTCAACGACTTTGACCTTCATCGTTTCGTAGAACGCGCGCAAAATGTCCGAGTCTTCGCTGTACTTGGGATCCATCGCACGCAGCAACGTTAGCGCCGAGAACTTACCGCTCTGGTCAATCCGAACCGTCAGCGTGTCTTTCTTGGTGACGTTGACTTCAATCCAACTTCCGCGCTCTGGAATTACACGGCACGAAGGCATTTTGCGATCGGTTGTCGTGTCAGACTCTAAAACAAAGTCGATACCAGGACTACGGTGGAGCTGACTAACAACGACGCGCTCGGCACCGTTGATAATAAACTCTCCGCCACCCATCATGATCGGAATGTCACCGAGATAGACTTCCTCTTCAACAGGTTGCTCTTTGTCCAATCGCAGCCACACGCGAAACGGCTGACCGTATGTCATACGCAACTGGCGACACTCTTCAGGAGTGAAACGCGGCTTTCCAAGCTCGTAACGAACGTAGCTGAGGCTCAGCTTTTCGTCGTAGCTTTTGATAGGAAAGATTTCTTGCAACACGCCTTCGATACCGTGACGCTTGCGCGCTTCGGGATCGCCTTCGTTTTGCAAAAACGCTTTGTAGCTGTGCGTCTGAATTTCAGTCAGATCTGGTGGGATCTGATAATCACGACCGCTACCAAATGTGCGTACGGTTTTCGGCTGTAATCTTCGTTCTACAGGGGTTGCCATGTGCGCAGAATCTCCGGATCAGATTTAGGCATTAAAGGAACGACGAACAGGGTCGTCACTACTCAAGAAACGAACTGCGGGCGCAGTTAATCGAACACACTCAAAAAAATTAGTCAGCTGGTCGACAGTCAGTCGGCCTAGTGTGCGATCGAAACGCATTCAGTTCCCGGGGAATAAATTAAACCTTCGACTTGTACTTGGACGAAAGCGGTTCAGGTTGCCATCGCGATCAAATGCTACTGCACTTAAATTGCTATTGCGAAACACCTAAGCGATTTCGTACCGTCGTTGCAAAAAGTACCCAATGGCGCTTCTTGCTGCCGTCGACCTGTTTTGAAAAAAGGACAACAGCAGGTTTTTGCATTTTCATATCAGCAAATTGTGGTAGGTAAACTTACCTCGCAGTCGGGAGCATCTCGCCCCAAGCTGCCGAAAGTTAACTCCGTAAGGGAGTCTCCCTAAGGCAGTCTCTCTTCCGCAATTTAGCTAAACTATAACCGACTGGCCGCAATCTGGGCTATACCGGTTCTTGGTCGTCTGCATGCTTTGAGCAAAATTCAACCCAGCCAAACTGACGCCAGTGAACTCAAAAAGTTCATCAATCCCCGCACAAAACGGGCAATTCCATGATTCTGTCCCCGACGACTACCTGAATCCATTCCCCGGTAGCAAATCGCCAAAAACTCTGGGCACCAATAGAGAAAGACTGGACCGTTACCGGACCAGTCACTTTTCTCCTATCTGGGCATGTTTTTTCAAGAAAAACTGGAAGTCAGTATTCGAACTTCCACGCTACCCAGGGTCAGCTTGATCAAATCGCGCTAAACCACAGTCCACCACATCTGGGCGAACTGGATTTCAGCATCTTCAACAGTCAGTGTGAAACATTCAAAAGCAAAGCGACAAACGCCGTGCAAACAAATGTTCCGTTGACTATTTAAGTTCTACGCTACCACCGGCAGCCTCGACATCAGCTTTGATTTTGTCGCACTCCTCTTTGGAAGCACCTTCCTTAAGTGTTGCTGGGCAGCTTTCGACTGCCTTCTTGGCTTCCATCAGAGAGGCGCCGGTGATTGTCTTGACGACCTTCACAACGTCCAACTTCTTGTCGCCGAATCCAGTTAGAATCACGTCGAATTCAGTCTTGGCTTCAGCAGCTTCTTCGCCACCACCGCCACCGCTTGCAACCATAACTGCGCCACCAGCAGCAGCTTCGATTTTGTGCTCTTCTTTAAGGTACTCGCTCAATTCACGAGCTTCCTTCAAAGTTAAACCGGCGATTTTGTCTCCGAGCTCTTTAGAGGCTGCGGAAAATTCAATTGTTGCTTCTTCTGACATCTCATCAAACCTTTCAAATTCAGTCGAGCGTGGCTGCTGAAGCCAAACTCCGACTAAAACCTAGTTACGCTTTTGATCAACTACAATAAAACTCACCACCTGTCCCATCGGGATAGGTTTTCTTATTCTTCTTTGTCTGCCAGTGTTTTGACCTGGGCGGCAAGTTGTCCGCCAGGGCCTTTCAGCTGTGCGGCCAATTGCGAGCCAGCGCCCAACAACTGTCCGACCAACATACTCAATTGCTCTTCACGACTTGGCCATTTGCTCACCTTGGCAACAGAGGCTGCATCAAGCTGCTCGCCGTCCATCACTCCACCGCGAGCAGTGAATTTCTCAAAGGCCTCGCCGTTTTTATCGAGATCGACGGCTTCCTTGACCAATGCCACAAAGTCGTCAGCGCCCCACATAATTGCGGCAGTTCCATCAACTCCTTCAAACGCCGGAGCCAGAGGTTTACCTTCGAAGGCACGACGGGCCAAGCTGTTTTTAACAACCATCAAACGGATGCCCTTGGAACGAAGGCGCTTGCGAAGATCGCTAGTCGAGTTGGCATCCATTCCGACAACATCGGCAACGACGCATTCCTCAACACCGTCTAAACGACCAGCCAAATCCTTGGTCAGCAGGTCTTTTACGTATTTACTCATGATTGTTCTCTATCAAAATTGGCTTCAAGCTCAACAGCGCCAGCGGCAACCGTCCAAAAACTTAAAACTCAAACAGTCAAATTGTTTCATCGAGCGTCGGTGTCCAACACCGGCAAACTTAGGCCGCTACCTGAACACCCGGGCTCATCGTGGCCGCCAGCGAAATACCTTTAACGTATGTTCCCTTGATCGAGTTTGGCTTAAGTGACTCGATGAAGTTTAGGAACGTCTGAATATTTTCTTCAAGTTGCTTTTCGGAAAAGCTCAAACGGCCCACGACCGCATGGACGTTGCCTCCAGCGTCATTACGAAACTCAACTTTACCCGCTTTGTACTCTTCAACCGCTTTGGAAACGTCTGGCGTTACGGTTCCAGCGCGAGGCGAAGGCATTAGGCTGCGCGGACCAAGCACACGGCCCAATGGACCAACTACGCCCATCATGTCAGGTGACGCGATGCACACATCGAAGTCAAACCAACCGTCTTGGATTTTTTTAGCCAGTTCTTCTTGGCCCACTTCATCAGCACCGGCAGCCTTAGCCGCTTCCGCATTAGCGTCGCGAGCAAACACAACGACCCGCTGTGTTTTTCCGATGCCGTTGGGCAGAACCAACGATCCGCGGACCAGTTGATCGGCCTGCTTGGGGTCGATACCAAGACACATGTGAATTTCAACGGTTTGATCGAACTTCGTTCCCTCAAACCCCTTCAAAAGCCCAACAGCCTTCGTGAGTGCGACTGGCGCTTCTGGGACTTTCTTAAGCAGTTCTTTGAATCTTTTTGACTGTGCCATTTAAATCAGCTCCAGAGAAAGCTCAACGCTCTCTGTTTTTGCATGCAAATTGGTTTGTTCCAGCTCCCCTCATGGGATAACTGGCGACCAAATCCGGGTTTTCGGCGTTTTTCGCCGTCGAAACCAAGAAAAATGATCAAAGGGGGTGTTTTTGAAGGGCGTATCTTAGAGATGTTGCCCAAAAACGGTAGGCGAAAACCGGGCCAGTTGCCCAGAATCGTAAATTTTGAAATTATCACCTGTTAGCAACCAACAGGTTTGGTGCCCGGCGGTTGCCGCTCCTAAATGGCAAACGCTTTAGCCTTCGACGATGATCCCCATGCTGCGGGCGGTACCCTCAATCATGAGACAAGCCGAATCCATGTCGCTAGCGTTTAGGTCTGCCATCTTTTTGGTGCAAATATCTTCGATCTGAGCGCGAGTCACAGTGCCAACCTTTGTTCGGTTAGGAACTCCAGATCCAGAAGCAATGCCGGCCGCCTGCTTTAGCATCGCCGCTGCGGGAGGACTTTTGGTGACAAAATCGAATGTTCGATCGTTGTAAACACTGACAATTACCGGAATCGGCGTACCGTTGTACTCCTTGGTTCGGTCGTTGAACTGCTGGACAAACTGCCCAAGGTTGATACCAAACTTACCCAACGAGGTACCAACAGGAGGTGCAGGAGTTGCCTGACCGCCGGGAATTTGGAATTTCGCTTGACCTGTTAGCTGCTTTGCCATGTGACTTCTCTCGACAATTCTCTGTATACGTGTGCCTTATTCAGCACGAATTCTATTTAACTGACCAGTTTGTCAACCCATTATTTCGCATCACGAGCCGATCGAGGGGCCCAGCCATCTCGACTAACAAACTTATTGAACTTTTTCTGCGTGCCAGTGATCCATATCCACCGGGTTTGGCCGGCCAAAAATATCAATCATGACTTCGATACGACCATTTCGCTCATCGATGTTGGAAATATCGCCTTCGTAGTTTTGGAAGTAACCTTCCTTGATTCGAACACGCTCCCCAATCTTGAATGGGATCGCTGTTTTGATTTGATCTTCTTCGCCCTGCTCTTCCGGACGTGCCGCTTGCAGAATACGATCGATCTCAGTCTGTGATAGCGGAACGGGGCTACCGGCGGCTCCGGCGAAATCTCCAATACCACTGGTCTCACGCACGAGAAACCAAGAATCGTCATTGATCGCCATTCGAACGACAATGTACCCCGGATACAACTTACGCTTCGTAATTCGTTGCTTGCCGGCTTTGGTGAACTCTCGCACGTCTTCAGTCGGAACCAAAACATCACTGAAGTAATGCTCCATGCCACCTTGGGCGACCTGTCGTTTAAGCGCTTCACAAATCCCCTTTTCACGATTCACTTGAACCTTGAGGATGTACCAGTTCATCTCGATTTTATCGTCAACGACAGGAGCCTCTTCAACAAACTCCTCCAGCGGACTGATGTCTTCGTCTTCGGGCTCTTCTTCGTAGTCGTAGTCGTCGCCAACGATATCGTCCGCCGAGAACTCGAGATCAGCAGGATCGACGGGGGCCTCCTCTTCTTCAGCCGCATCCTCTTCTTCAACCGCATCTTCGGCCTTGACAGCATCACTGGTTTCTGGTGCCTCCGCTTCTGGTGCGGCGTCAGCTTCAGTAACTGCTGGTGCAGCAGCCTGTTCAACAGACTGCGCGGCTTCTCCCGCGATCTCTTCGGTGCTTACTTCTTCGCCTGAATTGTTTTCGTCAGCCATCGACTTTTATTATCCCGAGTAACGGATTCCCAGAAGTTGAAACAGGAAGGTCCAGATGATATCGAACACGTAAAGGAACAAAGCCATGGCGAAAATCACAAAGATCACAACAGCTGTTGCGCGCTTGAGCTGATCGGTACTTGGCCACGTCACCTTGTTGAGTTCAGCCTGAACTGAGATCAAAAAATCGGTAAACTTCGGATAGTTGACCACGCGGTAAGCAAACCAGATCCCAGCAACTGCAATCCCGGCACCCAGCCAGAAATTCCCACTAGAGAGAAAATCGGCGTAACTAAACTCGCGACCGATCAGCACTGCCAGAATGGCCACTGACAAAAACGTCACCTGCCGAACTAGCCGCCCCTGCTTGGGCTTATATAGCCCCGCTTGAAACAGCTCGCCGACCAAACTGCCGCCGCTATCGCTATCTTTTGCAACTGAACTCATTAATTCCCTCACCTGTCGTAAAACGCATCATCCTGAAACGGACGGCAGCCGACCTACAAAACTCTCAGCAGGGGCGGAGGGACTTGAACCCGCAACCGCTGGTTTTGGAAACCAGTGCTCTGCCAATTGAGCTACACCCCTAGATGACCTTACGGGCCGAACCAACGACCGCCATCAAACACGCCTCTGAATTAACTAAAAGCGTCCCGCGAAAACGAGACGCCCTTTAGTTACTTCTATTTTTTCAAGCCGCCGGAATCCAGCAGGCCCCATCGGCACAAACCTAGTCGTTGAGCTTGGTAACAACACCAGAACCAACTGTTCGGCCGCCTTCGCGAATCGCGAAACGAATACCTTCGTCGATCGCAATCGGCTTTTGCAACTCAACGTTAATCTTCACGTTGTCGCCTGGCATACACATCTCTGCGTCAACCAAGTTAGCAGTACCCGTAACGTCTGTGGTACGGAAGTAGAACTGAGGACGGTAACCACTGAAAAATGGAGTGTGGCGTCCCCCTTCTTCTTTGCTCAAACAGTAAATCTCTGCTTCGAACAACTTGTGAGGTGTGATTGAACCCGGCTTAGCCAGAACTTGACCACGCTGAATTTCTTCACGCTTAACACCACGAAGCAGGCAACCGACGTTATCGCCAGCACGACCTTCGTCGAGAATCTTGCGGAACATCTCAACACCAGTACAAGTGGTTTTGCGGGGCTCAGCTTCAAGACCAATAATCTCTACTTCTTCGCCAGTTCGCAGAACACCACGCTCGATACGACCCGTCGCCACAGTTCCACGACCTTCGATCGAGAAGACATCTTCGATCGCCATCAGGAAATCCATGTCTTCGTCACGTTTTGGCTCAGGGATGTACGAATCAATCGCATCCATCAGCTCACCAATGCAAGCGGCTTTCTCAGGATTGGAAGGATCTTCCAACGCTGGCAAAGCACAACCGCGAATGATTGGAACGTTGTCGCCGTCGAAGTCATACTTAGACAGCAGCTCGCGCACTTCCATCTCGACCAATTCCAACAACTCTTCGTCGTCGACTAGATCGCACTTATTCAGGAACACGACCAAGGCAGGAACATCAACCTGGCGAGCCAACAGGACGTGCTCTTTCGTTTGAGGCATTGGGCCATCAGCAGCAGAGACAACCAGAATCGCACCATCCATCTGGGCGGCACCGGTAATCATGTTCTTAATAAAGTCAGCGTGACCCGGGCAGTCAATGTGAGCGTAGTGACGGTTGTCCGTCTCGTACTCAACGTGAGCAACCGCGATTGTCACTGTTTTGGTTTCATCACGAACGGTACCACCCTTGGCGATATCCGAGTAATTTTTGGCTTCCGCCAAACCTTTTGCTGCCTGAACGGCAAGAATAGACGCAGTGGTGGTCGTCTTCCCATGATCAATATGACCAATGGTACCAACGTTTACATGCGGCTTTGTCCTCTTAAATTCTTCCTTGGCCATACGACTGATTACCTACTTCTTATTCTTAATTAATAACCAAGTTAATAAATCGACCCGAGAGCCGAACCATTACTTCAATACTCAAAAGCTACTGATGGGACTTGAACCCATGACCTCTTCATTACCAATGAAGTGCTCTACCACTGAGCTACAGCAGCAAGTACAAGCCCAACGACTCATATTAAATGAGCGGGTGAAGGGGATCGAACCCTCACAACCAGCTTGGAAGGCTGGGGCTCTGCCATTGAGCTACACCCGCTGATGGTTTATCAGCACGACGATCGCACGTCCGGATTTTTATCGCAAACGCCCAATTGCCGAAGTCGTTAACCGCACAATCTAACAAAATGGGCCAAAATCCCAATGGAGAATCAAGCCAAAAATCATTTTTTTTTGGCTCTATTCCGGACTTACTCTGGCGCCATTCCAACTCAATCAGGATCCATTGTGAATCTGGAGATGCTTGCGACCAGAGTGCCGACAAGTCAGAACAAGGCACTTAAAAGGGCCTGTCGCGTCTCAGTCGATCTGGTTAGCGGTCATCGCCAGGCCCAAAGAGGACGCCTGAAATGTGAAAAGTGGGAGGAGCAGGATTCGAACCTGCGAAGGCTAAGCCAACAGATTTACAGTCTGTCCCGTTTGACCGCTTCGGTACCCTCCCGAAATCTCATTGTCTCTTCGTGTGACGTATCGCTGCGCGAAACGCTTCAACAAATCACGGTTCGAAACAAATTGTCACTGATTGTTCTCTCGAACACTCAATCTTCTCTTTAACTAAAAAGAGCCAGCGGAGGGGCTCGAACCCACGACCTGCGGTTTACAAAACCGCTGCTCTCCCAACTGAGCTACGCTGGCAAATGTTCAATCTTTGAAAGGACGTACTATAGAGATTTCCTTTTTACTCGCAATATGGATTTCGACCGTTTTGACCGGATTCGTTACCAATACCCAAACCGACCTAATCTCTCGGCACTGACTGTCATCTCGGGAGCCCCGTGCTAGGCCACAGGTTTAGACCCCTATCGCCCGTTTAGGGTTCGCACACAATCCCCTGATTAAGGAATTGGCGTCCTGTTACGGGTTCTCAACGCCAGAATCCAAAAAAGCCCCCCCGAACGAACGCCCTATTTTATAAAACCTTTCAGTCGTCCAATTTTGAGCCTGCCACCACCTAAATCCTGTTCTGAGAGCGATTTTCAGAATCCCGCTGACTCTTTCCGGGCCCCCACCCATTTTTCGTAGCCGAAGCCGCCGAGGTAGCACCAGACTGCAGAATTTTCACGAAGGACATCCCCAGCCTAGTAACTTCCGCTACAAGGATGTCAACTCCGCTGCTTTTACCCCGATGAGGCGACTTTCAGAGAGCTTTGAAATTTTCAGAGAGCTTTGAATATTGCGTAAGCGAGCATGCCGCCAATAAGAAGCGCGATCAACAACATAAGAATCTGTACTGACTCGTCCGACATGTGGCCACCGGGTTCAGGTTCTTGTCGATCGCCATCGATGAACAAGCTCATTCCCTTTGTGCGTTTGACTGCGCGAAACTTAATCACCGCAGGCCTGCCAGCAACTTCGAAACGGTAGTTGGACCACATCGAAATGGGCGTTCCTACTTTTTTGAGTTCGACCCCATCAATCGAGATGACTTTCCTACCGAAAACCGGACTCTCCATGCTGACGACATGATCTTGCCCCTGACATTTACTTTCCAAACTGACATCGTTTCCTTTCCGATAAAGAGACCTCAAGCTACAATGGAATTCAGTTTGCTGACTGAGCGAGGCCTTCGCGATGCTCGTTTGCAATCGTTTGCTTAACTTACGAAACGGCAATCACTCTAGGGGCCGTGGGCAAACCGCTGATACCCTGCATTGTTTGGAAAGCAAAGAAATTTGGGTGTACACTGAATCAGTGTCGAATCAACAGCTTCCGGTTTCCGCCCATGAACAGCCTCCTCCCCACGTCTCGCCGAGATGCACCCTGACAGGGCGCAGGAAGCACTAAGCAAAGCCATCAGCCGCCGTTTGAACCCAACGGACGGTAACCTCGCAATCGGCCGACCTTTTGAACAACGCCACCCAAACAGCAATCGCGGTTTCATTGCGTACTGGCCGTGCGCTAAGGACGACAACAGCAACGCCCCAAAAAGCAACCGAAAGAGAAGCTGGTTGCGATTAGACATCTGGGTTTTCATGGCTTGCTACGAAGAACTTTTAGGCAGTTTTTGAGAGTTGGTCGGCAGATTCCCAGATGCCAAAATCGAAAGCCACCGCGTTTGCTCTCTTTTGACTGCTTTCGAATTTGATTAATTTATGTCAAAAGTGGATGAAAGCTTCATCGCAGGACCGTTTCAACTTCTTATGCTGAGAGGGTCCCAATCTCTCACCAAACGGTTTTTTCATGCCCTCCCCCACCGTCGTCCGCTGTGTTTGTTTGGCATTGCTGCTGCACATCGGCATGCATTGGCAAGGATCGCACGCCTGCGGTCAAAATAAGGCCGAGAATATGACCGAGCCACCCGCGCGAGAAATTACGACGACGCGTCCAGTGCCCCAGGGTGCCCAAACCTTAGTGCCGCCAGCAACCGGGGACGTGTTTCACTTTGTCATTTACGGCGACCGAACGGGTGGATCTCCAGAGGGACTCAAGTTCCTTCGTCAGGCCGTCGCCGATACCAACCTGATCGATCCGGATTTGGTAATGACCGTCGGCGATCTGATTCAAGGCTACAACAAACGCCCCCAGTGGCTTGAGCAAATGGAAGAGTACAAGGAGATTATGGCCAAACTGAACATGAGCTGGTACCCGGTTGCTGGAAACCATGACATCTACTGGCGCGGCAGAGGCAAGGCTCCCGAGGGCCATCACGAATCTAGCTACGAAGAACATTTTGGTCCGCTTTGGTATTCCTTTGAGCACAAAAAAAACGGCTTCATCGTGCTGTACTCAGACGAGGGCGATCCCAAGACAAACAAGAAGGGCTTCCACGATATTGCGTTGCAAACAATGAGTGATCCGCAACTGGCGTTTCTCGATGAATCACTCAAGAAGCTTGCCGGTGCCAACCAAGTGTTCGTTTTCCTGCACCACCCACGCTGGATCAATCGCGGCGGCTACGCCAACGGCAACTGGGATGTCGTCCATAAGAAACTTTCCGCTGCAGGAAATGTGAAAGCCGTTTTCGCTGGCCATATTCACCAAATGCGGTTCGACAAACCGGACGATGGCATCGAGTACTACACGCTGGCGACCACGGGTGGCCATCTCCCTGCCGACATTCCCGACGCGGGATATCTGCACCATCTGAACATGGTTTCGGTCCGCGCGAGTAGTTTTTCCGTTTCATCAATTCCCGTTGGAGCCGTCTTTGATCCCAAACAATTCACTCCCGAATTCTTGGCGGAAGTCGATCTTGCTCGGTCGGTGCGTCCTGTCCAAACCAGCGATGCACTGGCAATTGCCACCGACGGAAGCTGCCAAGGCGACGTGGTGCTCAAGATTAAAAATCCTGCTCCAAGTTCAGTGCGTGGGACACTAAGCTTCAGTGCTGGATCAGGCGCCGGTTGGGGCACGACACTTGATCACCAACACGTAGAAATCGAAAGCGGCCAGACTTACGAAGCAAACTTCCGCCTGAAACGATTTTCGGGAACGAGTGAAATCAGTTCCTTGCCACGCGTTGTCTTCACGCCGGAGCTCATCGGTGAAAACGTAGCCGTCAAACTCCCCCGGCAATCGGTTCCGCTGAAATTGAAGCTGGGAGAACTGCCGACCGACTTCTTCGTCGACGCTGTTGAGCGCGCGTTAAAAGTCACTGGCCCCGAATCAGCATTGGAGGTCCGTTCAAACCACATCGATCTGCCAGACGGTCCGATGACGCTTGAGGCGTGGGTAAAGCCAAAATCTCATTCGGGTTACTCCGCCATCGTCGCCAAAACGCAAAGCAGCGAGTTTTCAGTCTTCTCCGATGAAGGCGTCCCGCAGTTCGACATCCATTTAGGAGGGCGCTATACTTCAGCCAAAGCAACCGAGAAACTTCCCACCGGACAATGGACTCATGTGGCGGGCGTTTTTGATGGCCAACGTGTGATGCTGTTTGTCGCGGGCAAGCAGGTCGCCGACGTTGCCGCAAAGGGAAAACGAAAGCAAAACGATCTGTCACTGTTTATCGGTGCCGATCCTGACAAGGGGAATCTGCCAACACGAGCTTTCTCCGGACAGATCGACGAGGTTCGGTTGTCCAAGGAAGCCATCTATGACGAGGCCTTCACTCCGGAGAGACGCTTGACTGCCAGCGCCGATTCGGTCCTGATGCTCAATCTGGACAAGCGCGTTGGCCCGTTTGCCATCGATCGATCTGACACAAAAGCCGTCGGCCTGATGGGCGAAAAGTCGGAACTGGTGCCACTGGAAAAGTAATGTCCTTGAACGTACGAAAAGGAAACGCAGATGCACGATTCCGACTACGGCACGCAACACGGAAAACAGGAGGTGACGTCACCGAGGAACGTCAGCTTTTTTGGCGACCTGTTGATAACGCTATTAATTTTCCTCCTTGCTGGTTTCCTGATAGCGGATATGAGTTCATTCAACGACCGCGTTTCGAGTGTTTACCAAAGCATCATAGAAATCAAGCAATTGAAAGTGGCAACGCAGAGGTACAAAAGCGAATTTGGCGAGTCGCCTCCACACGCCTCCAGCCCCAAGGCAATCGTCGATCATCTCAATCGCGTTGTCGATGCTGCAGCAGTTCACCCAGACAAATTCCCGCACGACTTGAGCACCCTCGATGAGCGCGAAGTACTTTGCTTCTGGCTTGACGGGCAAGCGTTGAAAGATGTATCCAAAAGGCACAACAAGATCTTTTACGACTTTGAAGCTGCCCGATTGAAAGACGCCGATGGCGACGGTTGGTCTGAGTTCTATGACTTCCGAGGCGCCTGTTTTGTTCTCAGTGACGGAGAGGTTCTGCTGCGTGAACCTCGCACTCAAGCCACACTCTCAAGCGACCAACTTTCCGATCGCCTGCTGCTGGAATAGTTGAAAATCCCTTAGTCGCTGGAAATCCCTTAGTCGCTGGAAATCCCTTAGTCGCTGGAAATCTCTTGATAGCTGGAAATCTCTTGATAGCTGGAAATCTCTTTCGACGGCCGTCGTGCTCACCGGACGTTTTTCGAAACACGCTTTAAGCTTTACTGATTACACCGATTAATGGCTCCAACAATGCAAATACGGTAAGTGTTCGATCGTTGTCACCCGCTATTTGGGGTGCGACTGGCATAACCGGACCAAATGGAGCAACCTGTATTCGATAGTGCCCTTTCATCCCGCACGACAGGCTCTTCCGATACCTTCTGTACGACAGCGTCAAGTAACACAACGCGGCTTATGCCATTTTTCGTTACAGGGTGCTTCTCATTGACCGCCAAACCACAGTTCACAAACACGATTTTTGGCAAACCGCTCGTGGGCGGAATGATCCGGAGAAATTTGATGAAACGCAAGAACACACTGATCCCAATATTAATCGCGCTGACAGCAGCCTGCACCGCATCGCAGTCACTGCAAGCCCAGACGCCAGCACGTCAGACATTTCCGTGGAGTTCTTCAAACGCCTCCCCAACTGCATCGCGTGTTTCGTCCTCTCAGGGTTACCTTGTCGAAGCACCGGCGAAGACATTGAATCATTTTGTCAGTCAGTCGCTGGACAGCCTCAACAATAAAACCGGAGGCACAATCAACAGCGCGACTACAGTTGCCAACGATGTGCTCGCGGTGGGAGAAACCATCTACCTTGACGAACAAGGCAATCAGATTACTCGTGAGGAAATGCAAGCCAAATTGACAGCCGGTCAGAACGAAATAACCTCGGCCCTGCCGTCTACCAACCAAGGTAGCCAAGCCATCCAATCGTTTGAGCGAAACTTCGACCAACGCATTACGCCTCAGCGACCGGCAGATAATTCGATGTGGGGCAAAACCAAAAGCATCACATCAAAAATGACGGCTGTTTGGAAGAAGCCGTCGCTCTTCAAGACGCCTGAAGGGCTGACCCTACCTTCGATGAAAACCACTTGGGCCAAGCCAAAGTTTGACGAACCGACGACTTGGTTTTCGCGGAAGGCGACAGATCCTATCACGTTTGCCTCGATCGACAGCCTGCCTCGAAAAGGACAAATTCCCACCTCGACCTCAGGGCCACTGAGTGCTCAAGCACAATTCGCCAACCGGTCCGCCGCACCGATTGCGCAACCAAGCTTCCCATCAAAGAACTTCGCATCTCAGAAACTTAAGAACGTCGACGACGCTGCAGCCAAGTCAATTTTCACGGCTCCAGAATATGAGGTCGCTGAAAAAGTCGACAACTCGTTTGATCCGCGCAGATAGGCCAACGTCTTCCGGTTCAAGGATAAAAAATGGCAGGTGAGCCATAAAGAGAATTCCGATTCGGTGGTCGCCGGTCGCCTGATGAGTTTTCACCAATAAGAAGCGACCTGTTTCGCCGAAAACGATCTTGGATACAATGCGCGTTTTGTGCTGTCCGTCAAACACCTGTGTTTGTACTGGTTTCGTCCCAGTTTTCGTCATCTTCTTCAGGTAAAGTCCGTTGGAAATATTGCTGAACCTCGGTTGGGTCGCGCTCGGATTGGTGCTGCTGTACTTCGGGGCCGAGTGGCTGGTGAAGGGTAGTGCCTCGATCGCGCTGAAGCTTGGGGTATCGCCCTTGGTGGTGGGATTGACGGTAGTGGCTTTCGGCACCAGCGCCCCAGAACTCTTGGTTTGTCTACAAGCCAACTTCAAACCTGGTGACGGTGATATCGCCATCGGCAATCTGGTTGGATCCAACATCTGCAATATCCTGATGGTGCTCGGCGCGTCAGCGATGGTGTTTCCGCTAGCGATACACGAACAGATCATAAAGCGCGAGATGAACATACTGCTGGGCGCGTCGCTGATCTTCGTCGCAATGCTTTATGGCGGACTACTGGGACGGATTGAAGGCATCCTGCTGTTCGTTGGGATTTTGGCCTACGTCATCTACAGTATCTACGACGCTCGGCGAACGCCTGGCACAGAGGACGACGGGGATCTGGACGAGTTCCTGTCCCCCGAAGAAATCGAAGCGGCCCAAAAAGGCGGCATGAAAGACATTGGCAAAGATCTAGTTTTGATCGTTGTCGGCATCGCATTTTTGATGTTCGGCGCAGACCGATTGGTCGTCGGTGGCGAGCAACTGGCGATCATGCTGGCCGTCCCCAAAGCCATCATTGCGTTATCGCTATTCGCATTTGGTACTTCACTACCGGAATTAGCAACCGGAGTCATGGCCGCATGGCGTAAAGAAGGCGACATCGTTGTTGGCAATGCGGTGGGGTCCTGCATCTTCAATCTGTTGGCCGTGGGTGGCGTTACGGCAATGGTCTCTCCCATTAAAATCGTCCATCTGCAGCTCGCCGACTTCGCCGTCATGTTACTCACGGTGGTCCTTTCGATGGTATTGATGTGGACCAAACGTAGCATTTCGCGCGTCGAGGGCGCCGTCATGCTGGCGATCTATCTTGGCTATTCCGTCTACATGTTTGCTCGTTAGGGTTCCCAAGCGTGAAACTGATCATCGCCATCATCCAGCCTCATCAACTGGAGGCCACAAAAATCGCCCTCAGCCAAGTCAAAGTGTTTCGCTTGACGATCATGGACTGTCAGGGATTCGGCCGCCAACACGGTAAACAAGACATTGTCGGGACCGAGGATATTGCACTCAATCTGCGTCGCAAAGTCCAGCTACAAATCGCGGTCAATGACGAATTCGTTGAACCCACCGTCAGCGCGATTCAAGAAGCGGCCCGTAGCAGCGAAGAAGGCGAAATTGGCGACGGCAAGATCTTTGTCGTGCCACTGGAGGACTGTATCCGTATCCGCACCGGTGAACGCGGCCCAGAGGCGATTTGAATTAAGAATTAAGAATTAGGAATTAGGAATTAAGAATTAAGAATGAAAGAGGGCAATGTTGTTCGCGAGAAAAGCTACGCATTTGCGGTGCGTGTGGTGAATGTCTGCCGCCATCTGTCCGAAAAAAAGCAAGAGTACGTGCTGAGCAAGCAGTTGTTGCGTAGTGGAACTTCGATTGGTGCAAATGTTGAAGAGGCTATGGGCGGCCAATCGGAGAAGGACTTCTTCGCGAAGTTGAGCATCTCGTACAAGGAAGCGCGAGAATCCCACTACTGGATTCGCTTGCTAGCGGACACTGACTATCTGACCGAGAAACAGGCTCATTCGCTACTTCAGGACACTGAGGAGTTGCAAAAGATCATTGGCAGCATCCTTAAAACTCTCCGCGCCAAAAATTCCTAATTCCTAATTCCTAATTCCTAATTCC
>CALKXO010000373.1 GCA_938003615.1 uncultured Pirellulaceae bacterium
AATTTGTCTTCGTTCTTTTTGGCCTTGGACCCCAGTGTAATGTTCACTCTCGCCAAAGCCTCTTTCATCCGGAAACACTTCGCGACCAGTAAATTCGACACTTTTGGGCTTCGGCCGCCGGACGCTACGAGGTCGCACGAAGGCGTTAGAACTACGCGATAGTCGTTCGGGTTGTCCAATTCTCCACCCGTGGCACGCAAGATGTCCCCCAACAAGAAGTCCCGATCAACTGGGGGACAGAGGTA
Organism: uncultured Pirellulaceae bacterium; assembly: GCA_938003615.1. Lineage (GTDB taxonomy): Bacteria > Planctomycetota > Planctomycetia > Pirellulales > Pirellulaceae > Mariniblastus. The sequence continues at coordinate 246 of CALKXO010000373.1, forward strand.
GTGCTCCCACGCCGCTAGGCGATGCGTCTCGTCACCGCCTTCGTAATCAGTAAAGTCGTCCATTTGCGCGGCAAGCCGACGTCGTCCTGATCTGGTAATTATTCGCTGTCGATCAGCGGGCGATTCAATACTATTAAATACGGCTGGAGCAAAATCTCGCATTGCTACGGCGAACTCTCGCCTTACTTGGGTCTCCGCCGCACGCAAGGCATCAACATGAGGGCGAAACTCCTCAAGAATTGTTGAGAATTGAGCAGGACTTCCCGTTCCTTTTTTCAGCAAACGCACGAATGGATGTGGTTCCGCAGCGATCGCAAGTTCATCTGGCTGAGCAGAATAGACGATGATGGGACAAAAATTGTTCTCCCAGATTTGGTCGTGTATGGTTTGGCCTGCAAGTCGAGCATCGCCAGTCGAACCATCCAACACGACGTCAAGACTGACAATGTCTGGACGATTGGATTCGAGCCAATCGGAAGCGTCATCAAAGTTTTTTACGACACATTCGACATTACTACGGTCCCGCTCGAGTCTGTTTATCACGGGCTGAACCGAAGACTCTTGGTCTTCTATGAATAGTATCTGCATTGTCATTTCTTAATTGGTAAGTCAAAAGCAAAAGAGGCGCCGCCTAGCGTACCCGGGTGTTTTGCACTCATGCGTCCCCCGTATTCGGAAACAATTTCTGACGCGACAGTTAACCCCATTCCGATACCGCCCGGCTTTCGAGTCACGCCGGGACGAAAAACTCTTTCGACATCGTCTTCTTCTACTCCTCGTCCGCTATCGTGCACCCAGATGCGAACCCTATCACCGTTATCAATTCTTGAGATTCTGAATTCCAGTCTTCTTTCGGACTTCTCGGTTTCTCCGAGCCAAAAGATCGAATTGGACAACAAGTTCAGTATCACAGCGTCTAACTCTCCAGGGTCTACTGCGACCATTGTTGAAGTCGTTGGTCTGCTAACACGAATGCCTCTGCTTTTCAATTCATCCTCGTGAATCGAAATACACTCTCCTATCCGCGCTTCCAAATTGGAACTGCGTTTGCGGCGACGAAAAGAGCGGCTCGCGAGAGGCGAAAACGTGTCGGCCAGACGTTCCAATGCCGCGAGCGATTCATCAGCACAACGGTATTCTCTTTTCACTGATTCATCCTTGAATGGACCGAATCTGCGCTTTGCGATTTCCAAGAACTCGCCAAAAGATGTTGTCCGATTGCGAATCTCGTGCACCAACATTTGGGCGATCGTTCCGACTGTTGCCATTCGGCTGTAATGAACGAAACGCTCTTGAATCGTCTTACGCGCCTTATCCAAAGACTTGTTGAACGCTGTCAGCAATGGAACTGCTTCGGATGCGTCTGCGCCTTCCTCGGCAAGAGAAATAACTTCTGCAATCAAATCTTCTGCCGACAGTTGGTCGAAGAGTTCCTGCATTGGCTGTGGCTTGTCTTCATGCGCATAGCGATCTTTTAGTCGCTCAACCTCTAGCAATCCAACTATCGCTTTCAGTTCTTCTTCAAACTCCACAGACTCCAAACGGGATACTAGCCGCTCGCGGTCGCTGGTATCCACGATGCCGGGATTGTCTTCACCGGTTATTGCAACGTAACCCACGACTTGGCTCGTACTTAGCCGTTCGCCCACCTTACTCACGCGTCGAAGGTCGAGTCCAAGCCAATCGCGCGATTGGTCTGACTTCGGCAATACAAGAATCTCGTCGCGATAAACTGAGATGCCCTTGTGCGAACGTATCGCTTTGCGGATTCTCGATTTTTGAAAGTTAAACTTGTTCGCAATCTCTTCCGTGTCGTCAGGTGCCATGTCCCACGCACGAATTTCAAATTCAAATGGCCCGCAGGTGTATTCGTCGGAAGAAAACGGCGCGCGTTCTTTGTCGAGAATCGAGTCGAATACTTGCTCCCACGACAACGTCACTTTTTTCTGCCTTGGCTTGCCATCCGCAAGTGGCCGAAAGCGATACGCAGCCTCGATCGCACCATCTTCGTCAACTTGACCCTTGATCTGGTACTTCGGCTTCGACAAAAACTCGGGAGATTCGACCTCAACTGATTGGGCCTCTTCCGAGTCAGGAGAAGACAGCATTACATGGAAGTCAGCGACCTCCTTAAACGGGGAGATCAGTCGAGCAAGGTTATCTTCGAGATCTGCCATGGCTGGCTCATCCCACGGGCCAGCTAAGTCATGTACTCGGATTCGTGACCGGGTGGCGAAAGGCTGTTGCCAGCCCCTCGCTCCCACAGACCCGTACGTGCG
>CALKXO010000374.1 GCA_938003615.1 uncultured Pirellulaceae bacterium
CAGAGCCTCTTCTTGGAGTGTGCCCGCTGTTTGAAGGCGATCGACCCAGTCGTATTTTTGAAGTTTTACAATCATCTGATGCCCAACGTTGAACTTGGTTCGGTTTCAATAGTTGATTCTGAACTGCACGACGCACGCTTTGGGACACGTTTAATCCCCCACAGCGGCGATCGAAATGTAGCTCTGCAGTTGCTTGCTCAAACTATTGATGTCGTGACCGTGGCAAAACATTGCATCTAGCCGATAATTTTCCCTTCTTCATATTTAGATTGAAAATCGGTGATGAATAGGTCTGACCTGGGTTTTGCCACGCCGCTTCCCGTAAGCGCAGACTTCTAAGAGTTTGACCTACTTCTTTATGTGTTATGGGAAGGATTTCCCTTCTTCCTAGCCGTCACAACTTTCCCTCTAAACGCTTTGACAGATTAAGCTCTATCTGATTTACTGGGCCTTCTAAGAAATTCAGTTTCAGATACACCATGGCGACTATGTCAGAATCGAACCCAACTTCGCCCGCAAGCGGACCAGAATCCCGCTCCGTCTCCTCGTCCAAGCAGCCTGTCAACGGCGGTTCTGAACCTAACACCAACGACGCCCCGTCGCAAAGCCGCCGGCAGTTCATGCAGACTTCTGCCAGCGCGATTGCGGCAGGAGCGGCCGCTGGTGCTGCGTCCCCGGCGAAGGGCAAAGGCGATTCGGCTGACCTCTTCCAGCCCAAAGAATACTGGCAGGACCGCATGCAGGCGCCTGACGATGGCAAAGCTTACGGCTGGTTCATTGACACCCGGCGTTGCTTCGGCTGCCACGGTTGCGAGGTTTCTTGCAAAGCAGAAAATGATGTGCCGTTGGGCAACTACATCCGCCAAACATTTTACAAAGACGTTGGTGAATACCCCAAAGTGGCTCGCATGTTTTTGCCGATGGCATGCCAACATTGCGAGGACGCGCCGTGCATTAAGGCTTGCCCGTGCGGCGCCCTATCGAAAGGCGGCGGTGGCAGCGTTGTCGTAGATTACGAATCTTGCTGCGGCCACGGAACTTGCGTCGAAGTCTGCCCCTACGGTGCGATCTATATTGATCCAGTCGCCAATCAAGCCGTCAAGTGCCACAACTGTTACCACCGCGTCGATGAAGCAATGGAACCGGCCTGTGCGACGACATGTCCGGCGGATGCGATTCACTTCGGAGATCTGAACGACCCGGAATCCAAAGTATCTCGAGCGATGACGGCTGCCAAGGAAAACGATTTGCCGCTGGTCCAACTGCGTGGCGAAAAAGAGACCAAGCCACGTATGTGGTTTGCTGGCGAAGCGCCTGCCGAGATCGAGGATCGTGTTCCCGTCGAAGGTGAATCCTACAACCCCGAGGCGTACAACATTTATAATTGGAAAGAAAAGTAGATAACGATTGTCGTCTTTCACTTCGAGGCTGTGATTCTGTTGCAGTTTGTTTGCATTGGCGACGAGTCACCGCTTGTAGCACCGGCTTTAGCCGGAATTTAGCAGCGTTCCGTCTCAAATTGATAGGACCAACCGCCTGAAGACGATAGGATCAACCGCCTCAAGACGATAGGACCAACGGCGCTTGCAATAATATCACGACTCGGCGAATTAGCGCCCTGCATCATTTGCTTGAACAAAACCCGGATTTCAATTGAGCACCATGCCGACCAAACCAAGCCAATCAAATCAGTCTCTTCCAATTGTTGACGGAGACGCCCCAGTACAAACCAACCACCGCCGCGGATTCCTCGGCCTTGGTGCATCGCTAGTATCTGGATCAGTTTTAGCCGCCTTCGGACGTCGCAGCTTAGCCGACGACGAAACAGAATCGCCAAAACGCCAACGCCCCAAACAGGGCATCGACATGGAGAAGTGGCGACGGCTCAAGGGCGAAGCTTATCCGCTGGGGACTGAGAAAACTCCCGGCGTTTGCCAATTACCTGGGCCTAAGGCCAAACGCAACTGGCCAGACAAGGACAAATACGTCGGTACGAAGAAAGTCCCCGGCATGTGTCAGCTATGCAGCACGATTTGCGGCATCGTTGGTCACGTCAAAGACGATCGCATTGTCAAAATTGAAGGAAATCCTAACGATCCCAACAGCCGAGGCCGCCTGTGCGCCCGAGGCCACGCGGGCCTCAACCATCAGTATCACCCTGAGCGATTGCTGTACCCACTCAAACGAGTCGGCAAACGCGGTGAAGGAAAATGGAAACGGATCACGTGGGATGAAGCAACGACAGAGATCGCGGACAAATTGCGCGTCATTCGGGACTCGGGCAATCCAGAAAATTTCGCCTTTCACCAAGGGCGGCAGCGTTCCAAGGACGCGCTGAAGCGTTTCCTTGATGCTTACGGCACCAAAACACAACTCTCCCACCGTAGCCTTTGCAGCGGCAACCGCCGTGCGGCAAACTTGACCTATCTTTGGGAAAGCGACTGGGATCTCAACGACGTCGAACACTCCAAATACATCCTCAATTTTGGCTCCAACGCCTTCGAGGCTCATCAAGGTCACGTACCGTTTGCAAATCGCATCCAGAACGGACGTTTTGAAAACGGCGCGAAAATGGTGACCTTCGACGTGAGGCTTTCCAACACCGCTGGCGGCAGCGACGAGTGGTTTTCGCCTTTCCCGGGAACCGATGGTGCGGTCGCTCTAGCGATGTCCAACGCAATTCTGACGGCCGGCGTCTATGATGAGAAATTCATCAACGGTTGGACCACCTCCAGCATCGATGAATTGAAAGAGCATCTGAAATCCAATACGCCAGAATGGGCGGAGAAAGTTTCGGGAATTCCGGCTGCCGACATCCGCCGGATTGCACTTGAATTTGCTGCCGCCGCGCCAGCAGCCACGACCATGTGTAATCGTGGGAGTTCCGCACATCTAAACGGCTTCTACAACGACCGCGCCATCGGTTTGTTGAATGCACTCGTTGGCAGCGTCGGTAAAAAAGGTGGTTGGTGTTGGTCGCCGTGGGGGGGGCTGGATCCGGCCGCGAAAACTCCTGCCATGCCGCCGGGAGCAAAAAACTACCACGTGCTCGAAGATCCGCCGGAGTATCCGCTGGCCAATGTTTGGCGACGGATGAAGGTTGGCGAAATTATTTATCTGTATCTGATGCAGGGCCGAGCCAAAATCGATGCCTACATGACGTACAACCTAGACTCACCGTTGACTTGGCCAGAGGAATCGCTGACCAAGGATGTGATGTCGGATGAAGAACTGATCAAATTCCACGTTTCGATCAATCCGTTCTACAACGAGACGGCTCACTACGCCGACATCGTATTGCCATGGACGACTTATCTGGAACGTTGGGATCTGGACGCTCGCGCCAGTTACAATCTGCGTCCGTACATCGGCTTGAGAATGCCGATGGTCAAACCACTGGGAGAAGCGAGGGACGTGCGCGACTTCTTCCCCGATCTGGCGCGAAAGATCGGCGGCGGCATGGAAGAGTGGTACAAGGAAGACGTCGAAGAGTACATGGAAGAATGGGCCAAAGCGGTTCCTGAGAATCCGAAGACCGGTAAGTCGGGGCTGGAGCGACTGAAAGAAGAAGGGGCTTGGGAAGACGAAAGCCGCGCTCCGTTCTACGAGCCGTTTGCCGTCGCGCTGACTGACGAAGAACTAGCCGGCTCAAAAACTGATACGGAGACCGGCGTGATCACAAAAGACGGCGTTGGCATTGGGATCTTGATGGATGGTAAAGCAGTTCGTGGATTCAAAACGCCAAGCCGCAAGTTTGAGATTCGGTCTTTGTTTGTTAGCCAAACGGGTTTGAACAAAGACACGACCGACTTGATCAAAGCCAGCAGCATGAACAAGACAAAGCCTCGTCCGAAACAGCACAAAGGCTACGACGTAAAGATTGACGAAATGCCCGTCTGGATGCAACCTATCGAGCATCAAGAAATCGCGGACGACGAATTGATCATGACTTCGTTCAAGTGGAACGTACACAACCACGGACGGACGATGAATCTAAAGTGGTTGGCTGAAATCGTTCACTCAAATCCGGCCTGGCTTAATCCTGCAACGGCGGCGAAACATGGCCTCAAGGACGGAGACTGGATCGAGCTTACGGGTTATTTCTCTCGAATGCTCGAAGACTCCAACCCGAACTTAATTCACGGTGACCGTGACGAATCGGGACGCCTAGTCGCCGGTAAGATGCGTGTTCCCATTGTGACCATGCCGGGCATCAATCCACGCGCGATTGCGATGAGTAACAGTTGTGGGCACTGGGAATATACCAATGTCGCCAAGGGTATCAAAGCTCCGTCCGATGGCGGGGCAGCCGACGGAGCCATCACGCAGGGATCTGACGGCCAGACCTATCGCGACCCGGACTGGGAACGCAACATGTGGTGGGAAGACGAATCTGCTGGCGATCGAGCCAAGTGGAAAAAGAACACCGGCAACGGCTGGAACCAAAACAAGATCATGCCTATCGCCCCGGACCCAATCACGGGCCAGCAAGCGTTCCATTCGACCGTTGTGTCGTTGAAGAAAATCTAGCCAAAGTCAGGCAGTTTCAGCATGGGAACCGCGCAACTGAGATTTTTTATAGTTTTCATGTAGATAGTTAGCTGTCTTCGCGTGTTAGACGTAAGCAACCGATCCAATCGGTTGTAGCGTCCATACGAAGAGAGAGCCGTAACATGAAAACCCTAACAATGCTTGCGTTGTTTGTTTTTGCCGCGACCGCCGGTTGCTTCGCTCAAGGACCAACGCCGGGCGACCTTGGCGCCAGTCCGCAAGCCGTCGGTGACGCGGGGGTTGCTTGGTATACGACCAGAGAAACGGCGATTGCCGAGGCGGAACGTTCCAACCGACCGATCTTCTTCATGGCAGCAGCCGCGACTTGCAACGGTATCTCAGGCGTCTTCTGACCTGGCTACACCAAGACGCAGAACGGTCTGTTCTCGCAAAAAAAGTTTATCGAGGCTTCACGCAAATTTGTCTGTGTGCGCCTCGAGTCGTACGAAAGTCTTGAGCATCAAAAAATGGTGCGGTCATTACTCAACGGACGTTTTGAGAACACGGCGTTTTGTCTATTGGCACCCGATGGCAAAGAGCGACTGTCGCGCAGTGGACGCGCACCAGAGCACTCGTTCAGTCGACGTGGGCCACGCTCGAACTCTGCCGAAGCGGAAGGAGTTACCGTTGCGGCGATGGAAAAAGTAGCGCGAAAATACGAGGCTCGGGGGGATGCTAGTGAAACAGTCGTGCAGGATTTTCACAGCTTCCGTCAAGCGCTAAACGTTGCTTCTGGTGATCAACGGCTGTTACTGTTCGTCGCAGCACCACAAAAGGACCTAGCCTCGACTGCCAGAACGCTGGCTCCCGTGATGGTCGATCCAAGAATTATCGGCCGCTTTCATGTTGATTTAATCGGCGACAAAGGTGATGAAAAATGGATGGACATGGTCAGTGATGCCGAACCAAGTTTCGGGCCATCCATTTACATCATCCAATCTGACAAGTTCGGCCAGACAGGTACAGCGTTAAAGCAACTGCCAGCCAACACCAACGGAGACCAGATTAAATCAGCGCTATTGGCAGCTAACAAGACGTTCGCAAGCCAGGAGCAAAGGAAAGTCTACAGCCAGCATGTCAGCGATGGACGCCGCCAAGGCGTCTACTTCGAAGGTGGCGTCGAATACGGTGAGGATCGAGACGGCGATGGGAAAATTGACCGTCGCCGCGGTGGCGGTAACGGTAGACGATCAGGGAAACGCTAGTGCTGGGGGCAAATGATAAGATGGAGCACAGCAGGAGCAGCAGGTTCTGCCGACCTGCGAATCCCCACGATTTTGCAGGGCATTTCCAACCTCGAACGTTGAGAGTTTCCCGGTATGTGTCGAATCTCATTTGTGACTCACGCTTTTCCAGGCCCCATCTTTTGGCTGATCGCGCTTGCACCGTTGGCTGTGGTTTTCCCGATGCCGGCGTCTGTTGCGGACCAACCAAACGTCCTGCTGATTTCTATCGATGACTTGAACGATTGGGTCGGCTGCCTAGGCGGACATCCGCAGGCTCAGACTCCCAACATTGATCGGGTCGCAGCGTTGGGAACGCTGTTTCAGAATGCACACTGTCAGTCTCCTGTTTGCAATCCGTCCCGCGCGAGCATGATGACCGGACGGTATCCGCACTCGACAGGCCTTTACTTTCTTTCCCCTGATTTGACGCAGGCACCGGCCCTTGATGACGTCAAAACGATGCCAGAGGTCTTCGCGGCCAGCGGATACAAAACGATGGCCGCTGGAAAGATCTTCCACGGCGGTGACGGGCGATTTTTTCAAGAGCATCTCCCGACTGACGGTTTTGGCCCCAGCCCAAAAAAGAAGATCTCGCAACCTCATAGCCATCGGCTCTGGGACTGGGGAGTTTATCCGTTAGACGACAATGTAATGCCGGATACGAAAGCCGCAAAATGGGCGATTGGCCAACTGAAACAAAAACACGTACAGCCCTTCTTCATGGGCGTCGGATTCTACCGCCCCACGTGCCGATGTACGTAACACAAAAATGGTTCGACAAACATCCACTTGAGAACATTCAGCTGCCTGTGGTTCAAGAGCACGACCGCAAAGATCTGAGTCAGTATGCGGTTGACTTGACGAATCTTAAACATGTTTCAACGACGCACGATTGGGTTGTAGCGGCGGGCCAATGGGAGCATGCGGTTCAGTCCTACCTCGCTTCAGTGACTTTCGCTGACCATTGTGTTGGAATGGTTTAGGACGCGCTAGAATCAAGCGTCTACGCTGACAACATCATTGTCGTGCTTTATTCCGATCATGGCTTCCATCTTGGGGAAAAACAGCGCTGGGCAAAACGGTCACTGTAGGAAGATGGCACACGTGTTCCGCTGGTAGTTGCTGCGCCCGGATTCAGTTCGAACCAACGGACGGCTCAACCTGCCGAATTGACAGATGTGTTTCCTACCCTATTGGAGTTGACCGGTCTGCCTAGCGACGATCAACAAGAAGGCCAGAGTCTTGTTCCGTTGGTGAAACAACCAACGCGCGCGTGGAATCATCCTGCGATCACTAGTTTTGGCGCGGGGAATTTTGCGGTTCGTTCGGCCCGGTACCGCTTTATTGAGTACCACGACGGTTCAAGAGAGCTTTACGATACAAAGAACGATCCGCACGAGTGGACGAACCTGGCTACCAATCCCGAGTTCACCAGCGTCATCGAACAGCACGCCGCTTTTATGCCTGCGGAGCAGCATTCGATCTTGCCGGATAACTCGACGGGACAGCAAGCCTACGCAGCGACCGCAGAGAACATGACTGAGTAAGACCCGACAATGATTACCGACAAGAACGTCTCCAGAGATTGCCTTGTGGCGGGTACAACAAATTGATCAAAGTACAGATTTTTTTCGATTTAGAATTCATGCTCAACCCTTCAGTGTCTTTCAAGCGTCCAGAGGCCAATCTAACCACGCTGGAATTGCTCGCCAAAGCCTATCCAAACGTCGACGCCGCCGTAGCGGAAATTGCCCGACTATCGGCGGTTCAAACGCTGCCCAAAAGCGCTGTCCATGTCATCAGCGACATTCATGGTGAAGACAAAAAACTGCAGCACGTGATCAACAATGCGTCCGGAACGCTGCGGCCGTTAGTTGAAGAAATCTTCGCTGGCAGGATGGACGCTGATGAAATGGCGGAATTTCTCAAATTGGCTTTTTATCCCTGAAACGCCCGAACCACCGAATCTCTAGCGATTCAGTCCGACGACACGATTTAGAACTACCGTTTTCCCTTTTGGTGAGCTTTACGTGAATCCCATTTCTTCAGTTTGCGCGATTGCGTTTGTCCTTTCTTGCTCATCCATTCTTTGTGCACAAGCTATTTCACCGCCCATCGACTTTCGTAACATGCGCGTACGCGCGCTACCCTAGGTGGCGAATGGTTGCGGTTTCCCTCGTGGCCAGCACTCGGAGTGGCGTTGTGGTATCGATACGCGGCTGAATTCTGGCGAATCCAGCGACAAGAAGATCGCAAAACTAGAACTTTTACTACTGTTGTTTCAACATCACATCGACCCAAGAGCGGAGGACACGGGGGTTGAACCCAACGCCGTGAGGGGCAATTGATTTCGAATCAACCTGCTAGCCATTCGCTTATCCTCCCGACAAGCATCCTGCTTGCAGGCCAATCCGTTTCAGCAACGGTCTGGGGCGGCGGTAGTCTGATCAGCCGTAGACTTACATAGTAGTGTTGACGCCAAATTTTCAGAAAGGTTCGGCGTCTTCATCTGACACCTGTACATTCTCTTGAGAGAACACGTCCGCCAATACACGGTGCTCTACCGAGGCGTTCTTGAGTCTGCCCGCCGGGTGGGCGTTGTGGAAACGAGCCTGATTTCCTGTTAGCCGGAAAGGCCTGCGTACTAAGGCCCAGGTGTTTCATGATTGCTGGTTCGAGTTTTTCCTGCAGGACCGTAATCTTGGAGCGCCCCCAGCAAAGCGGACCCTGATATAATTGAGGCTCCTTTACTACAATGGGTCCGGAATACCATGTCCTTTCTTCAAATTTGGTTTGTCATGCTAGTGGTCGCTAGTCCCATCAGCTTTATGGCCTACGGTTGGGACAAACTGTTCGGCGACAATTAGAAGTTCCCATTAGCGACAATTAGAATTCCCTGAGAATAAGTTTGCTATCGTTTGGATTCCTTGGCTGATGGAGAAGAAGCCTTTGACTTCTTTGCGGTCTCGACCCGGTAGCTCGGCACG
>CALKXO010000375.1 GCA_938003615.1 uncultured Pirellulaceae bacterium
AGGCCAATTACTCAATTGCGCTGTAGTATTAATTCATCACCAAGGATTCATCACCAAGCGAATAACAAGTAGAGCACAAAAAGCCGCGTTTCCAATCATCGGAAACGCGGCTAGATTTATTCAACGACATCCTTGTCGAGCGTCCAAACCAGAAATCCTTTTCTTTGCTGGACAGAATTTATTGATCAGAGATCAACGAAGTATCCGTACCTCGGTTGCCTCAGGAAATTCAAGACTACGCGGCGACTCTGAGTGCCGGAACTGCAGACGGCTCGCGAACCTGGTCCAAGAACTCTTCAAAGATCCGTCCATCAAGTGCTGATGCCGCTTCGTTTTCTGGGTGGAATTGCGTACCGACTGCCAACCAAGACTCACAATTGCTTTCGATAGCTTCGATGACTCCATCCGGGCAAGTTGCAGTAACGCGGAAGCCAGGTGCAACTTCGTCGATTGCCATGTGATGTCGGCTGCTAACGCGGATCTCTCCGTCGCCGTAGACACGCTCCATCATTGAATCGGGAACAACTTCCAACGAGTGGCGATGACCCGAGTCTTGTGGATCGCGGTGTGGGATGGCCGTCGGAACGTCTTCCGGAAGATGTAGGAATAGGTTTCCGCCCATCGTAACGTTCAGCAATTGAAAACCAACACCAATGCCCAAAACGGGCAGTTTAATATCGGCGATCAAGTGCATCAGCTTGCGATCGAAAGATTCGCGACGCTTGTCCATCGATCGGACAGAAGGATGAAGCATGAACCCGTCACGTCGAGGGTCAAGATCACCGCCACCGACGAGAACAAATCCGTCGAGCGTATTTAGCAAAGCCTGAATGTCGTCCTCACACTCCATTGGAGGGACGATGACAGGAATTCCACCCGCTCTAATAATGCTGTCATAGTATCCAGAGGTGACCACAGAAAGTGCCGGTTGGTTTCCCTGAGCTGGACGGTAATCTGCATTGACTCCGATTAGTGGCTTGCGTTGCATGTCTAAAAAACTCCCTGTTTTTTTGTGAGGAGACTCATCATGAGCCTCGATACGGGTTCAGTGAAAATGATCCGCTCATAATCACTGATTAACTTTAAGGAATTGAGGGGAAAGAACGCCAACAGATTCGGTCGCTACTAAGAAACACTTCGCCATCTGGCTTAAGAAGTCGTTTCGTTTGCGGCGAGCACATGCGGTCTCAAATAACCGAATGTGGGATAATTGGGTGGGAATGGGAGGAAGTGGGAGGTTCGCAGTATTCGAATTTGAAAACGCACAACATCCTTGCTGTTCCTATTCACTTTCTTCTGTTGAAGGCACTTCGTGTTTCTTGAAAATTGATTCAAAGTCAATGTGAATCTCATTCCAAGCTCAACTCATGCGGCGTATTCTGCCCTAGGAATTCGCAACGTCAACAACTGCTTCGTATCTTTGAGAAAGCCCTCTCTCGAGCCAACATATAGTGCAAGCATCAACGCCAGTCGCTGGCAAAACGCTAGCACCCAAGCTGGTTCTGTAAGTCAAAACAACTTTAACGGAGGCAGCAGAGGGCGAAATAACCCTTTTTTTGCTTGGTTTTCCAAGCCAAAAAGCGGGATGGACCTAAATTGAAGATTACGCATGTGTAAATGGCTCGATCGCTCTTTCGCGACCTACAACCTCTGCACCTTGGCTGACGCATAAGTGACCTTGATTCGGCTACGGCGTTAGCTGGCGTTGAAAAACATACACACATGCGGCGGCTTCTCCACACACGTAGACGAAGCGATTATTACTGGAGATGTGGATGCCAGAAGTCATTTCAGGATCCTCATCACCATCGACTTCGAGGAACCGGTCAAACGTCAGTTTTCCCGTCGATGAATCGCGTTCAAATGCGGGTCAGGTCAAATCCGAACGGAATGAAACCCGTTTTGTCTTGTCCGAGCAGATGTCCATTGATGTACACGTCGGCAATTTGTCGAACGATAGTTATTCACTTTTACATGCCCAAGGTGCTAGGAACGCTCCTGCAACCTTTGGTTGGTCCTCTTCTCCAATCTTATATCTGGCGGTTTTTGCTTAGAAAGATCTCGTTGAACCGAACCGGCGCGTCGGGTACACTTTGATGCAGGGGCTACGACTACGTGCAAGCTAAATAGCGATGGAACTACATCACGTTGAATATGATTGAAAGTGACTAAGCGATGAGATCTCAAAAACTAATCCGAAAATCGTTTCTTCATTTCTTCAACCATAGCAAGGCAAACTGGAACGGCGTCTCGTGTTTGGCCTTAGGTATAATTCTGTTCTCGCTAACAGTTGCCAGTATTGCCGATCTAGAAGGTATCGATCGAGGCAGTACAACACCGGAGTTCGACGCGTGCGCGTATCAGCGCTTCGTTCTCCTTTATCCTGACGATGAAGAGGACGAACAGGAAGAAGAGGCAGAAGAAGGATTCGTTCAGAATTTCTTCATGGATTGGAATACCACCGAAGGCAAGGTAGTTGGAGCAAGACGCTTTATTCTGAGGCAAGAATTTCAGATAGAAATTGATCGCATCAATGGGGTTTGCAAACTCCAACCGAAACAGTTAAATAAACTTGCGATTGCATCCAAAGGCGGAGTCAAAAAAGCTTTAAAGGACTGGCAACAGAAGACTCTGGCTCGGTTTGAAGCCTTCAATGGCAACCAAGAAAACGACGTCGAAAGGGAGCCAGTAGAAGAGGAGAAGTACACTGACATAAGCGCGATCGATGACCAGACGCTTCAGCTAGCGGACAACGGATTTTTTGGCGACGTGCAGAATGACACCGTCGCAAACAATTCGTTATGGAAGAAAACACTGAACTCCACTCTCTCGAAAGAGCAAAAGGATGCTTGGAAAGCGTTCATTACAGAGCAGCGTGAAGTAAAACGAGAGATGATGGCCGATGCAACGATTGCATCGCTGAACCTAAAGATCGGACTAACGGCTGAGCAAAAAGTGGAATTCACCGAACTGGTGCGTCCCGAGATTTTAGAGGCAAAACTGGAGATGGTGGAAAACGTCGCAAGTCAGTATGAAAACTATCTTTATCTTTACTACGCTTCCAAAGTCAAAAATTCAAAGCTGAAAAAGATTCTCACTGAGTCTCAAATGCAGCTATGGAAGCTAACCGTTTCAACCGCAAAGCAATACGGTTCGCTGTTCGAAAGGGATAACCGCGTCGTCAGGCGAAACGGGAATGTTTGGGACCAGCAAGGATTTGAATTGACCATGTTTATCGAATCTGCCGTGGAATTTGTTGAAGAATTGGCTGACTTCGCTGTTTCGATTTTTAAAGGTCGTCGCTGAATCGGCAGGGTTCTTCTTATCTGCGACCGCCTCAGCCGGTTGGCCTTTTTGAGATCCTTTGGAGATGTCAAAGGCCAGCCAAGTAGCCTTCTGCCACTTTGATGTGATTGTCTCGTTTGTCCGGATCCATTTTCCTTGCCATGCTGCACATCATCGCCCAGCGCGGATTCTTCGCCAACTCGTCGCTGTGATTCCAAACCCACCGCCAGTACAGCCCGTCCCAGATTTCACTCCAACGCCCGGTCTTGTAGTGACTCATCTTGCGGATGTAGGCCGATCCAGAAAAGTACGGCTTTGTCGTGATCAGTCCACCGTCCGCATGTTGGCTCATCGCATAGGCATTGGGCACCATCACCCAATCGTAACTGTCGATAAACATTTCCATGAACCAACGATAGATCTCATCAGGATCAAATTCGCACAAGAACATGAACCCACCGAGCACCATCAGCCGTTCAATATGATGGCAGTATCCCGTATCCAAAATTCGACCAATAGTGTCGTCGACGGGATCGATTCCTGTCGTGCCGTCGTAAAAAGACGTCGGGATGGGACGATGGTGCTTCCAATGATTTGTCGTGCGCATCTCAACACCTAGGTCTTCGTAGGTGGCTCGAATAAATTCGCGCCAGCCGATGACCTGCCGCAAAAACCCCTCCAAGGACGCCAGCGGCACTTCATGTTTGTCAGCGTAAGAGACCGTTTCCTTGACGACCTGCTGCGGCGTAAGAAGTCCAGAGTTAAGCATCGGTGTGAGGACGCTGTGCCAAAGCCAAGATTCACCTTGCACGATTGCGTCTTCATATGGGCCAAAGTTGTCGAAGCGTTTGGTCAAGAACTGCTTCAACCACCGTTTTGCAGCGGCGTGAGACGTCGGGTAGTGCAACGTTTCTAGATTTCCGGGATTGTCGGGGAATGTTTCTTCAACATACTGTCGTGCTTGATCATCAAGCTCGTCATGCTTGACTTTTGTGATGGCCGGAATCTGGTCTAGCATTTTCTTCGGGACTTTTTTGCGATTCTCTTCGTCAAAGCTCCACTTGCCCCCTTCGGGTTTTCCATCAGGATCGACCAAAATCTCCAATCGCTTTCTCTGAAACTTGTAGAAGTCAGCCATAAACCAGCGTTTCTTACCGGCGCGGTACTCCCGGTTTTGTTCAGTTGAATTGATGAACTGAGGCGTTGGCAAAATCTCAAGTTGCACTCCAACCTGATCACAGAATCGTTCGAGCCGTTTTCCTAAAATAAAATCGGTTGGATCGGCGACCATAACGCGACTTGGCGTCGACGTCATCGTTTGCTTGATGTGCTCCAATGGGCGGAGCAACGAATTGGGCTGCGGGTCGTAGTCGATGTAAAGCGTTTCCAAATCCTTGCCATCAAGATGTTCTTGGTAGCGCTTCATTGTCGCCCGATGAAGCCACAACTTCTGTTTGTGGAATTTGGCCGGATAGTTTGCGTCGCCGAAGAACAGGCTGTCTTCGATCAGAACAACGCGGCTTGGCCGCTTCTTCAGCCCAGGATGGTTACTGAATAATTGGTGTGGAAAAATCAGCAGATTCACGATGACAGCGCATGTGTGGAAGCAAATAAATGTG
>CALKXO010000376.1 GCA_938003615.1 uncultured Pirellulaceae bacterium
CTCAGTGAGACCACCGACAGTTTTAACAATTAATGAGATTGCGCCAAGAAGCTTGGCGAAGGGGGATGGCTAACATGACGTGACCCTGAAACCTTTGATAGTGACCCTGCGGGTGGAAAGCCCGTCCGGTAGCGTCTGACCAACGGCCGGAAGCGAGTCTTGCGTTGTACGAGGTAACGACTACGACGAAGCGTAGACAGCGAGTCCGAAAGCCGTGTGACTGAGCTTCGAAAGGTTGTTTCTTGCGAGTGCCTTTGTCGTTCCTATAGCAGGGGCCACGCGGTTGTTCTGAAAGCCGACGCGTTGAGCGTCACTTGGTCTGGAGTAACCGACTTGCCGGAGTCGCTTGAGCACGAGCAAACGGACATTGGGGTCGCCCAGGAACTTGGGAGGTCCTGTCGTTTCCACAAATCATTCCCGGCTGGAGATACCGGGTTACCAACTCCAGGCTCATGCGGTGGCACTTGCCGTTTGAGAGCGAACGCACGAGTGCAACCTTGTGGTACCGCTGAACGAAGGCAACGAAGTGACGCGGGATGAGCGATGGGAAATCATAGTGCCTTGATAGTACTAGCGAACTCGGGGAACGGCACCCTGTCGGACCCGACGGAGGGAAGCGAGGCATCGAATCATGGAACCGTATCTGAGAAACACATCAAATGCATCGAAATTTGAAGACTGTGTCCACGAAACAGAGGCGGATAGCAGAGTTGGCGAGACAATCACCGGAAATGGACTTCACGTCCTTGGCTTACTTCATGGACATCGACTGGCTTTTTGAAGCGTACCGGAAAACTCGTAAAAGCGGAGCGGTTGGAGTTGATGGTGTCACGGCAGCGGAATACGAGCAAGACCTTGAAGGCAATCTTCGACGGCTTCTTGATCGAGCCAAGTCGGGCAGCTATCGAGCCCCGCCGGTTCGGCGAGTCTATATTCCCAAAGGAAGTTCCTCGACCGAGGTTCGCCCGATAGGAATTCCAACGCTGGAGGACAAGATCCTCCAGCGGGCCGTCGTCATGTTGCTGGAGCCAATTTATGAGCAGGACTTTCTGGACTGTTCGTATGGCTTCCGTCCTGGGCGGTCAGCTCACATGGCGTTGGGGATGCTTCGAAAACAGGCGATGACTGCTGGAGGTGGCTGGATCGTAGAAGTCGATATCCGAAAGTTTTTTGACCATCTGAGTCACAAACACTTGCGAGAATTTCTCCAGCGTCGGGTACGTGACGGAGTTTTACAAAAGCTGATTCACAAGTGGCTCAAAGCGGGCGTAATGGAGGACGGTAACGTGAGTTACCCCGACGCCGGATCGCCTCAGGGCGGAGTGATTTCACCCATCCTTTCGAACGTTTTCTTGCACTACGTGCTGGACGCATGGTTTGAAGAAGAAGTGAAACCACGCCTTGCGGGGCCAGCTTTTCTGATTCGCTTTGCGGATGACTTCGCGATTGGGGTTCGCACTGAGCGAGATGCCCATCGCATCATGGAAGTCCTACCAAAACGTTTCGCCAAGTTTGGCCTGACTGTCCACCCGGACAAAACTCGCTTGGTTTGTTTTCGGTCGCCGTCGCTTCCAAGTGACGAGGCGGGAAACTCAAGAGAGCGTCCGGAGACGTTTGACTTGCTGGGCTTCACCCATTACTGGGGAAAGACACGCAAGGGGAACTGGGCGGTCAAACGCAAGACCGCATCGAGTCGCTTTGGGCGTGCTGTGCAGAGCATTGCACAATGGTGTCGGCTCAATCGACACCGCCCCGTCAGCGAGCAACATTTCAAGTTGCGTCAGAAACTCCACGGACATTACGCGTACTATGGGATCAATGGAAACCATGCCGCGCTACAACGGTTTTATCACGAGGTTCATCGACGATGGTTCAAGTGGCTCAATCGCCGGAATCGTCAGCGTGAACTCTCATGGGATCTGTTCAATGCGTTGGTGAAACGTTATCCATTGCCCGTGCCGCGTATCGTCCACCGGCTCACGTAGCGAAGCCATGATTTGAGGAACCGTATGCACTAATGCGTGCCCGTACGGGTCTGTGGGAGCTTGGGGCGGGTAACCGCCCTAGGCCACCCGGTCCTGTCCCCTGATTTACTCCATGGGTTGTAACGGAGGCTGCTCCACGCACATTGCAGCAGTGCCGAACGCAGTAGCTTGGGGCCGTGCTTGGAGATCTTGCCGTTACGGTCGGTCTCGCCGGACTGGTGTTGCTTGGGTGTCAGGCCGATGTAGCTGGAGAGCTGACGGGTGTTCTTAAATCGGTGGGGATCGTCAATGTAGGCGACGATCATCTCGGCGGTCTTGCGACCGACGCCGGGGATGGTCATCACGCGAGCGATGTGGGGGTTGGCTTCCATGAGGTTTCCAGTTTGTCTTCGACCGCAGCCATCTTCTCAACGAGGTCGTCAAGTCGCTCAAGCTGCAAGTCGAGTTGCCCTTTCCAGATGTCGCTGGCGTCGCAGTCGATGATCGGCTTGCGGAACGAATCGAGGTGAACACGGCCGGTACACCAGGCTCGCTCGCCGGTGTCAATTTGAATGCCACGATTGGCAAAGATGCTGCGGATGTTGTTCTTGATCTTGGTGATGTCTTGGTCGAGAGTTTTTCGGTACTTGATGATGGCTCGTTGCTCCCGGACCTTGGGCTTGGGGACATGGACGGGCACGAGTGTTTTGAGCATCGCCATCTGGGCGAGTTTCAAAGCGTCGTCGCGATCGGTCTTGCGTTTGGTATTTTTCCAGGCCCAGGCTTCTTCGTTGGTGCTGCAGACGATCGTTGGCAGGTTCTTCTCTTGGCAGATATCGTGAATCCATCCCGAGGGCCCACAGGCTTCCATGACGACTTGCTCGATCCCCGGGGTGTTGAGCAGCTGCTCGACGTGGTTCTTTTGAGTCAGAATTGTCTCGAAACGGTGTTTCTGAGTGCCAGTGTCGAAGAAGCAGGCGACAGAAGTGAACTTGCCGAGGTCAATTGAGAGTGTCATCATGGGAGGTGTTCCGGGGTTGGAGGTGTCAACGTTTAGAAGCGATTGATTGTGACCGATCGAGAGATCGAGATCACGGCCTGGTCAGCAGGGTTATCCAGCCGATTCGCCTCCAACCACGGACTTCATGGATTCTTTATCGGGCTTGGATTGGTTGCTGGTAGTTTGCGTTTTCAAAGTGCCGTTGCGCGGATCGGTGACTCGTCGGAAACGTTCGCCTTGGCTGTTGTTCGCTCGTAATTGAATACGCTCTGGTGGTTTGTTGGATTGCAACAGACCCGCAGCAGCGCGTACGGCGCTCAAACAGGCCTCGGCGCGCATGTGACTCGATGCCACTTGGCATTTTTGATGCTGATTGTTTGGCAATGCGGGCCTTAACAGTGCGCGTGATCATCCTCGTTGTTGCTCGACTTGATTCGTGTTGAAAACGATGGATAATGTCACAATCGGGCGGCCAATGCGCAGGCCAGCGGCAAGCGTGATTTAATCGTAATGGCAATCGCTCGATAACAATGGGATGCACACGGAGCGGCAAATTCCGTGCGTTTTGAATTCTTGTATCACTTGTTGCCGCCCGGTGATCCCTGCCGTTATCGCGCTCAGAAATAGGT
>CALKXO010000377.1 GCA_938003615.1 uncultured Pirellulaceae bacterium
GGCCTATCATGACTGGCTCCCATTATTGCTTAACCCTTGGAACGAGCCAAGGTTTCTCGGTTTTAGGGCTCACCGCTGCTTCTGATTTCTACAGCTTTTCGCGTCGCTAGACCGAGCGTCCAGACAGTTACCGGCAGACGAGCGAGGCCTAGCTGAGCGGCGCTCATTTGTCGTGCTTGTTTTCACCCGGAATGTAGCGACGGCGGCCTTGCCGTGACTTGAGATAGGCCCGAGCGATTTCGTGCGCTTCGTCGAGGTCGCGTTGGTCGTAGTCCCAGAATTCTTGGATGACACGCTCGACCTCCGGGGACACTTCGCCGGTATCGCCAATTCCCGCGCGTTTGTCGGCTAAACGCCGCTTCATGTCTGCGGCTGCCGAGGCGTACTTGGGATCGTCGATGACGTTGTTTAACTCAAGCGGATCGGATTTGAGATCGTAAAGCTCCCAACCCGGTGGTGTGCGCGGTTTTCCACGGTCACGGAAATCCATTCCGTAGTAGTAGGTTAATTTAAAGTCTTTCGACCGAATGCCGAGGTGGCCCGGAACGTCGTGGTGTGCGATGTGCATCCAATAGCGATAGTAGGCTTCCTTTTTCCAGTCTACCGCTTCGTTACCGGTCTCACACAGTTGCCGGAACGATCGTCCTTGAACTGCTGGAGGTGTGGTTGCGCCTGCGAAGTCTAACAACGTTGGGGCAAGGTCGATATTTTCGATGATTGCGTCGGTGCGTTTGCCCTCAGGAATCACATTCGGGCAATGCATGATCAACGGCGACCGCATAGATTCGTCATACATCCAGCGCTTGTCGATGTAGTCGTGTTCGCCCAACATCATGCCCTGATCGGATGTGTAAACGATCATTGTGTTTTCAAATAGCCCTTCGTTTTTGAGATAGTCGAACAGCCGTTTCAGGTTGTCATCGACGCCTTTGACGCATCGCAAGTATTTCTTCAGATAAGTTGAATAGGCGCGTTCTGCTGCGTCACGATCCGATAACGTTTCGTCATCAGCGTACATGTGAGTGTAGTTTCGGAACGGATTTCTGCGCGTAACCGACGTGCCAATGTGAGGTAAAAGATTGTCTTGATCTCCGCGCGTGGCGGCGGAGCCAAATTTGGGTGACGTGCGCCACATCGATTCTGGCAGTGGAATATCGACGTCGGCCAGATAGGACTCATAGCGTGGAGCGTACTCAAAGAAGTCGTGCGGTGCCTTGTAGTGATGCATCAAAAAGAATGGCTTAGAGACATCGCGCTGATTCTTAAGCCAATCCAAGGTTAAATCAGTGATCGCATCGCTTGAGTGTTTTCCTTTGACTTGCATCAAACTCTCGGGCCACGGTTTTTCACTACGTACTTGAAAAAACGGATCAAAATATTTGCCCTGCCCCGGCAGCACGCAGTAGTAGTCAAAATCAATTGGCTCGTGCGTTAAGTGCCATTTGCCCACGACGGCCGTTTGATAGCCAGCGGCACGAAGTTGGCGTGGCAAGAGATGGAATTCAGGAGCCAACGTGTCGTCTAGATCACGCGTGTTGGTCTTGTGCGAGTATTGTCCACTGATCACGCAAGCTCTTGATGGAGTGCAGATGGAGTTACTGCAAAACGCATTTTCGAACAGCATCCCGTGTTTGGCTAAACTGTCGATGGTGGGCGTTGGATTAAGTTTAGCCAACCTTCGGCCGTATGCCCCCACGGCTTGTGAGGTGTGGTCATCGGACATGATGAACAGAATGTTCAACGGAGTTTGACCGCCATTGTGTGGAAACACATCAGAGGTGAGCGTTAACAGCAACAATGCCGACAGAAAGAAACTTCGAAGACACAACATGACAGCCCAGTCAAACAGATTCAAATTGAACTAAGTACTTATCCTGAAACCTCGGTTCGAACGGGAGCGTCCGCGCTACGACGAGGTTTGGAGATAGGTTTCGGGATTGGATCTAAAACACAAGGTTCCCAGAATAGTGGAAAGACTATCGTCTCTCAAGCATCCGCCGCAGCTGAACAGGGCGAATCAGTTTTTCAATCGGGGCACTTCCTATAAAAGCATTGCGGCGCGCGCCGGCTGACGCCATCGGCGGTTCGTGTGCCGGCCTCCGGCGCCTTCGGCTTAAAGTAAGCGCCATTGGGCTTCCGACCCAAGCTATTGACGTTTGCCCCTGCGGGGCGGATCCGCCTCGCTCCGGAGGAGCCGTCATGAATAGCTTGGGGCGGATCCGCGTCGCTCCGGAGGAGCCGTCATGAATAGCTCGGGGCGAATCCGCGTCGCTCCGGAGGGGCCGTCATGAATAGCTCGGGGCGAATCCGCGTCGCTCCGGAGGAGCCGTCATGAATAGCTCGGGGCGAATCCACGTCGCTCCGGAGGAGCCGTCATGAATAGCTCGGGGCGGATCCACGTCGCTCCGGAGGAGCCGTCATGAATAGCTCGGGGCGGAAGCCAACGCCGTGAAGAGTTTATACCCGCTAAAAATGGGCTTTTCATGTTAATCACATTATGAAAAAAGGTCAGATTC
>CALKXO010000378.1 GCA_938003615.1 uncultured Pirellulaceae bacterium
GACGATCCCCAATGGGATTAAAGGATTACGATTACGTGAAAAATTCCGGCTATTTTGGTCTGTTTGGGGCATGCCGAGGACGACTTTGTGGGTCGTCAGGCACTGCTATTTTAAAATCGGTGTCGTTTAAATCAAGGAAAAACAGACCATGGGATCTTCCGTTTTTCGGTCATAACTACCTACCGACATTGGGAATTGCCTCGGCATCGTTGCAGTCCTAAAAACGAGGCCCATTAGGCCGGACAATCCCTATATTTGACCGCCAATCGCCCGCCAATTTCCCGATGGCCATGTCGTTGGGAGTCATACGAACCGAATCAGGAACTGGCACTGCGGTAGCTACGCAGAGACCAATGGAAGACTTGGCGGCTCACGTACAGGCTCACCATTGCCGCCACGATGGCGTATCCGGCCTCCCAATTAAGCCACGGGCGCCCCATCGGCTGAGCCAAGACTCGTGCCGGGACGTTGGAGACCACCAAAATAGGCACGACAAATGTGAACGTTCCCCACAGAGCCATGCCGATGCCGTTGCGCTGATAGATTTCCATCGGATAGCGATAAAAATTGGTAATGTAAAACCAGAATGTGTACAGGTTCTGGTTCCGCCCCAGCCAGATTGAAGAGGACGCCAACACGATCATGACGCTGTACATAACCGCCGCGCCACACAACACATAGAACGCGAACGGAAAAATGTTCCATGCCGAAATCAGCAGCGGCGCTTCGCGCGCGCCATCAACCGATAGGTTCCGCAACGAAACGATAATTAGTAAGGCACCAAGTATGCCATTGGGAAGCTGAGCCCAGTTGATGCGCGGGAACGAAACTAGGAACTGTGTATCAATCGGTTTCAGAAGCGCGAAGTCCAGACCGCCGGTGCGAATCATTTCGCTGAATTCTTCGGCGTTTGCCATAAAGAAGGTCTGGATAATGCAGTTGATAATCCAGATCGTCCCCAAAAAGATAAAAAATTCGTCTTCGTGCCAGCCCGTGTCGCGACCGATTGAGCCCGTGAACTGGTAGATAATTTTGAACAAACCGAAATTCATCGCCGCCCACGACATGGTCGCAAAGCACTGCAATATGAAGTTCATCCGAAATGACATATCTCTGACGAGCGAATTTCGCGCGAATGTCAAAAACACTTTGAGGTAGGACGGATGTACGGCGGACATTAAACTGGAAACTTCAGAAGACTGATGGGGACCATGGCTGACTGAGATTATGGAAGTCTACTTTCCCATGATCGACTCGGGAAGGACGCTATTGGTTGTCTAACAGTTGTGACAACTGTTTCCTGCACCTCATACCGAAAACAGCTGAGACAGCTGTTGCACAAGACGATCGCCCTATGAAGTTTTTTGCAAGACACTGGTTTTTGATTGCGCTTGCCACCGTCGTGACAAGCGGTTTTCTGGCCGCACCTGCGCTGGCGCCACTTGCCAATAACGCTTGGTTGAAATGGCTGATCGTGGCGATCACGATGTTCCTGATGGCTTGGCCTCTCGAATTGGCTCAGTTTCGTTCCCGACTCCTAAACCCCAAAGCGCCGCTAACCGCAGCCGCCATCAATACTCTACTGGCGCCACTATTTCTGTGGCCGCTGGCGATGCTGATGCCGGACGACATTGGGGCCAGCATGGTGTTAGTCTTCGCAGCCCCCTGCACACTGGCCTCGGCGGCCGTTTGGACAGCGCGCGCCGGCGGGGATGACAGCGTGGCGATTATGGTGACGATTATCACCAGCTGTTTCTGCTTTCTAACAACGCCTGCAATCATCTATTGTTTCATTGGCCAAACGATTTCGCCAACGATATTGACCAGTATGATCTGGAAATTACTGATCTGCATCGTCGTTCCCATCGGCATCGCCCAAACCATACGACTTCAAAAATCGTCCGCCGCTTGGGCGACAGTGAACAAACAATTGGTCAATAAAGTAGCCCAGTGTGGCATCCTGTCGGTCGTCTTCATTGGTTCAATCGCCTCGGCGTTGAAGATCAGTGACTCCTCGACATCTGGCTACAGCGTATTGATCGTGATCAGCGTGGCGATGATGTTGGCCGTCCATGCCGTCGTGCTCGTCACTGGCGTGAGCATCGCAAAGACCATTGGCTTAAACAGGGACGAGCAAATCGCGGTCGCATTTTCTGGCAGCCAGAAGACACTGATGGTCGCCTTGTCCGTCGCGGCATCACTGGGCGTGACGATCATCCCATTGGTTGCCTACCACAGCCTGCAGTTATTTATCGACACGCTGATCGCCGATTTCTGGTTCAAACGAGAGCAATAAGAACCTGTCTCAAAACCTCGTCGTAGATGGAACATTCCTGTCTGGCTCGCGGCTTCAGGGTAGGTACTAAGAACCTTCATGGTCGTAGCGCCTATTTGACTTTGTTGTCCGTCCCAAGCAGCACATTCAGCGTCCGGTTGGCAACACGTGTGATGTATTTGTTGGGCTGATTTACAAGGCATGCCTTCAAATGAGGAATAAGAGGTCGTGCTAACTCGCCAGCTTCATCAATTACAATCGCCGCGCGTAGCCGCGCCCATTGTTGCTCACCGACCAACTCCTGTTTCAACTGTTCGAGTGCCAGATCTTTGTGGCCAAGTTTCAATAACGCTCGTGCCGCTGCGTTTCGCACACACGGCGCTTCATCGCCCAGTAGTTCTTCGAGTCTTCCCTGCACGGCGACCGCCTGATCGGGCATATTCCCAGCACCGATCGCGGCCCAGTAACGCACGACCGAATCCTCGTCGCCTAGTGCGTGCTCGAGCGTGCTAAAACCCGAACGTCCTCCGATCGCCAAGTTCGCCACGTTTCGAATTCGCTCGACTAGAGATTGCTCAACCTCTTGCAGGATGTTGTACCGATTTTTGCTGACAATCTCACGACGTTCGATCTCAGATTCGGGAATGAGTCCAATATCGCGTGTCTCCACAACCCAATCCAGATGTACCTGACGAAGCCGGTTGAGAACAGAGGTGAATTGAGGATCGGCCGCCAAGTTGTTGACCTCATGCGAGTCGGCAACCAAATCGTAGAGTTCCTCAGCAGGTTTACTGGCTGCCATAAACCGTTCGGCTGCCGTGGGAAGGGATCCTTGAGCATGGACACGCCGCAGTTCCTTCATCGTCGCACCCTTTTCTGGAGTGTTCATGAACTGATAGTACGGTTTGAAAGGTTCGTAGTTTCGGATGTAGTGAAAACGCTCATCCCGAACAGCACGAATAATGTCATAACGTTCGTCCATTCGATCCCGAGCCCCAAACACATATTTACGATTGGGTGACAAGTCGTGGCCCAGAAACGCGCGACCTTGAAAGTGCTTCGGTGGTTCAAGTCCGGCAAGCTTCAACACTGTCGGCGCAAAATCAAGACTGCTAACAAGCTCGTTGTTGATCGTACCGCGCTGTTGGTATCCAATGTCCGAAAGCGCATCGGGAGTTGATTCCGGCATCCTCACGATTAAGGGGACTTTCGTCCCGGAATCATAGAGCCAACGTTTGGCGCGCGGTAAACCAACGCCATGATCGGACCAAAACATAATGATCGTGTCTTGATAGACGTTTTCGTCCTTCAATTCTTGTATCAGTTCTCCCGCCCACGCATCCATTGCGGTAATCAATTCGTAATTCCGTTTCCAGTCTTCACGTACGATCGGCGTATCTGGATAATAGGGTGGCAAAACCAATTTGGAAGGATCTTGGCGCTGTGAGTCAGTCAATTTCTCGGTGACTGATTTATACTTTTCTTGATTGGCGATCCCACTTTCGTGACAACCGTCAAAATTGAAGACTGCGAAAAAGGGTTTTGATTTGTCCGGACGGTTTTTCCAATGCGCTTTCTTGTTTGATTGATCCCAAACATCTTTAGGCGTCTTGAACTGATAGTCTTGTTTGCTGTTGTTGGTGCAGTAGTAGCCTACATCCCTCAAGTAAGCAGGGAATGGTCTTATGAATTTAGGCAATTGCGCCTCGCAACGCATGTGGTGCGTGCCTAGTGTCGACTGATAGACGCCTGTGATGATTGCCGAACGACAGGGCGCACAGACACCGGCCGTTGTAAACGTGTTGGGATAGCGCACGCTTGTTTCGGCTAATCGATCAAGGTTAGGCGTAATCGCGTGGGAGTCACCAAAGCAACCGATGTGGGGCGAAATATCTTCGCAAGAAATCCAAATGATATTTGGCCGTACGGGTTCTCCTGCACACGAGTAGTCGACCGCAGAAAACGTCGCCAGCAAAGCAAAGCCGAACAGAAAATTAGTTATACGAAATTGAAACATCGAAACCACACCCTATCGAAACTGCCGATCAAAATCCCTACTCTAATACAGATCCGATGCGCAATCCAGTGTGTCGCAAATTGGCGATCTCTCAAATGATCGCGTTGTTTGAGAACTGCCATCTCCTTTCGTGCCGTACCGCCGAAGACGCACCGCATTGCCTTCCACTGCGGAACCGTGGCACGAGAACGAAAACGGAAACTTCCTATTTCTAGAGCCCATTTCAAAACCAGTGGCAGCGACGGCTCGCCGCAGTTTGAACTTGTTATTGCTGTGGCGAGACACGCCAGCCACAATGACAGTTCCGTTTTAAAACCGGCGCTAGCGTCGATACAACAGTTTTCGCTGGCTGTTAACCACCGGATCGCCATCTTGAGCCCGTGACTCTTCACGCATTTCAGCGTCCGTCATGCGAATTCGTTTCTGAAAGCTAATCCACCGTATCCAAAAGTCGGCGACGGAACTTACCAGCAGCAACAACCCGACATGGAACGTCACCTGAATCAGGATTTGAAAAACGACTCCTGTCATCAGATCCGTTGGCAGACTGGACAACCCTAGAATCGACTCGCGCTGGATCCAACAACTGCCTACCGCAGCTCCAACGGCCAAGAAAAACTTGGGCACTCCGATAAACAAATACGACAGTGTCTGCAATGAAAAAAACTGGCGTAGCATCTGCATCACGCTGATCCTCCCAACATCGGGAGCAACTTTATTCGGCAGCCAGACTACGCCCGTCTGCGACCAATGTGACGCGACAACCGACAGCCAGCAACACACCAGTAGCGGCACGAGCGCCCAGACGCTACCCAAAAGTGTTGTTTGAAATCGCTCAAGTACCAACGTCGGTGACATGGAAATTCCCGGATCAAAGTTTAGGCTTTGAATCGCCGCATGCCGGATCACTCCACCAATTCCGGAAGCAAACAGATAGGCTGCCATCGCACATCCCAGCACTTGCATTGCTATCGCGACTTCAAAACTTTTTGCGAAATCGCCATCCTCAGCCGCTTTCATTCGGCGCATTGGAGTAGCTTCGTGCTGTCGGTCTCCTGAGGAATCGCTCATCGCGTCTCCCCATCAGGAACGTCCTGCGTCCACGTCGCTTGGCGAACAGGAAAGAATGTGTCTTTATCACTGGAGTCCGACGGCGCGACCACTGCCTCCTGCAAATGCTGTTGCGTCCAGTCGAGCGTTGGTTTGACATCATCTACAAACAACCAGACCGTGCCACCTACGGTCAAAAACACGGCGCCCATCATGATTGCCATATTCGAGGTCAGCCCAATGCCCAGTAAATTCATCTGCGGATAGGTGCGGCTGATAATGCCGATCACAATATTAGAAACCAACAAACAAACGACAACTGGCCCAACCGCACGTAGCGTCAACATAAAACTTTGCTGTAGCAATTCTCCCATCAGCCCCGGTAGTGCATCGGTGGCCATCTGTGTCCCGAGAGGCAGATGAACAAACGTGTCAGCAACAGCGCTCATCACGATCGCCGGACCTCCAATGACGGCAAACGCGGCCAAAGACAGTACCGAAAACAATCGCGCCAATGGCCCTGATCCACCAGCGATCGGGTCGCTTGCTGGTTCGTCGCCGATGTTCATACCAGCCATCTGACTGACCACCGTCCCGGCCGCAGCAGCCGCGCCGAACATGATCGAAACGCTCAACCCTAACGCCAACCCGATAGTCGCCTCGCCGAGAGCAAGCTGAAACAATTTGCCGGCCAAAGAACCGCCCTCTCCTAGCTCAGCAGTTTCGACGGTTTCAGCGGCACCATTGGTCAGAAGAACTTCGGGCACCTGAATCAGTGGCATCACCAACAGCAACATCGCCATTGCTACAGCGAGACGCGTCCGAGCCGCAACAACGTTGCTGCCAAGGATCGGGGCGGTCATCGTGACGGAGAAGATCCGAATAAACACCAACAGGCAAACAGCCAACAAATCCACAGCTTACCCCCCGATATTTTGAGGCGCGTTTTGCTGATCGTTACTGCGAAAGGCTGGCAGTCGAAACGGGGAATCTCCAGCGGTGCCGATCGTCGGCTTTGGCAGAACCATTTGCGGCAACGAGCTACCTCGAAATTGCATTGATGGCATCGATGGTTGTGTAACGCTTGTCGAGGGAGAACTAGCGCGTAACAATCGTGGTGCGACCGGAAATACAGGTGCGGCTGCGACGCGCACCCTGCGCACCCTGCCGTCATGAGGCTGTGAAAATGCTACGGGACTTACTGTCAGGTGGGATTGTTGCACTCCTCCAACCAATGGCCGGCTGAGCGACGCGCGTGTGAAATCGACCATCCGATCGCTCATCCACGGCAGTGCAAGTAACGCCACCAGCGCCATGCCTACAATTTTTGGGACGGCAGAAACCGTTTGATCCTGAATCTGTGTCATGGCCTGCAGCACGCCCAGCAACAAACCGATCAGCAACCCGGCAGCCAAAATCGGTCCGCCAATGATCGCCGCCATCGTGATGGCCTCGCGACTGAGATCGATGGTGTCTTGTGGGCTCATAGTAAAATCAGTGAGTAAAGCGAAACAAAAAAATCGAAAACCAAAAACCCAATCACCCGTATGCCGAACCGAAACTCTGCAGCAGCATCGAAATAACCAAGTTCCAGCCATCAACCAGCACAAACAAAATCAACTTCATCGGAAAACTGACCATCGTCGGCGGCAGCATCACCATCCCCATGGACACCGTGACGGCTGAAACGACGAGGTCCACGATTAGGAACGGTAGGTAAATCTGAAATCCCAGCAAAAACGCGACCTTAAGTTCGCTGACCAAGTACGCTGGCAATAACACATTGACAGGCACTTGCTGCAGAGACTCTGGTTTGGCACCGGTCTGATGCGGCAAGTAGCGGTAGAACATCGCGACAGCATCATCGTTGTCGGCAATTTCAATTTGGCGGCTCATGAACTGCTTGACAGGCACCAATCCACGATGCCACGCCTCCTCCCATGCGATCTCACCA
This sequence comes from uncultured Pirellulaceae bacterium, assembly GCA_938003615.1. GTDB lineage: Bacteria > Planctomycetota > Planctomycetia > Pirellulales > Pirellulaceae > Mariniblastus. Next base: position 7,297 of record CALKXO010000378.1, read on the forward strand.
CTGGAATAGGGATCAACCGCTTCGGTCTTAATTTGATTCCAAGTCGGGGCCATCACAAGGAAAGTTACAAACAGCGAAAGCGCCGTCAGAATCTGTGTCGATGGCAATTGCTGACTACCGAAGGCTTGCCGTAGCAGTGTCAGCACCACGATGATCCGCACATAAGATGTGGTCATTAGAATGATGGCTGGTGCTAGTGAAAGCGTGGCCAGCAGAATCGCGATTTTGACCGACGAACTGGTCCCCTCGCGCGTCATGAGTTGCTCCGCTTGCCCCGACACCAAATCGGAAAACGGAACTCCAGCGACGCCGTCTGGCTGAGGTGCCGTTGTTTCCATCGCCGCAGTCGGTCGATCGTGTTGAAACCCTTGTAAGGTCGTTGGCAGGGAGTTACGAGGAGTCACGGGACCTGGCGAAGTAACCGAGGCTGGCGGCAATGAAACTACTGTTGGTCCGACACGGTCAAGCCTGTCTTCTAAGTCTATTGTATTGTCTCGACTATCGATTCCAGAGAAACTGACGAATCCGGCCTGTCGCTCAAACCGAACTTCCTGAGCTTCTGCTATCCCAGTGGCGTCTGCGTTCCAACCAAGCATCACGACAACGATACACAGGCAGATCTGAAGGGTCTGCCGAGCATGCGCGGTGGTTCGATTGAAAATTTGATTCAGCATGAAATGCAAACAAAAACGATTATTGAAAAGGTAGGAGTAGTCGTGGAAGCCGTCAGAGGTCAACAAGTCGTACGATCAAGGGCACACTTCACGCTTCAAACTGATGCGTGTGACCTTGATATTTCTCAAGCGCTCTCAACAATTGATTGAGATTATTTGAATCGCCGGCAGAGAGATTAATCGAGCCATTTTGATGGCTGGCGATGTCGCTTGCCGGCGAGTTCGCTTGCACGCCGGAGCGCAGTCGGTTCTCTATCGCCGCACCAACGGCAGACGAGACGCGCTGACCGCGACCGCCGCAAAGCGCGAGTAACTGTTCGACTTCCGCCGGATCACTGACCTCGCCAATGGGTTGCGTTCCTTCCGGGCCATGAATCATCAACATCAATTTGCTGCCAAGTCGGATTAGTTGCAGATTCTGTTTACTATTGAGCGGTGCAGCTCCCACAACCTCTAGAACCTCACGTGGAATCGCCCCAGATCCTGCTGGGTTGATCATTCTCAGCAACCACACCAAACCAAGATATCCACCAATCACAACGGCCAGACCGCCGATGATCTTTCTTATATCGGCGCCGCCAAACATCCGTGATAGACGTTCCTGCCATGAGCCGTCCTTCAAACCGCCCAGCATCGCACCAGTTTTCTCACCAACCCATTCTCTAACATCACCCAGTTTTGCGGTCGCACCTGAGGTAAGTGCGTCGAAATCGGTGCGACTGGTTGTCGTTTCAATTTCCAAATTCGCACTGGCAAATTCTGGTCGGCCAAGTTCTGATTGGCCTGATTCGGCAATCATGTTGATCGAATCAAACAGCCCCTTGCCCGTCATCGGATAGTTTGACGAATTGCCAAGTCGACGTGCCCCTTCGAATTGGCCAGCAGTTGGAACGCGCTCCGGTTTAAGCGGCGCGGCGGTAACGGTCCTTGGCGGTATGAACTGGTTCCACGCCGTTGACGCTACGGCTACCTCGGGCTGCACGGTCGGTAGCTTAGCAATCAGAGGCTTGGCAATCAGAGGCTTGGCAATGGGCTGCTTGTTTTGCGAAAAGATATCGTGTGGCGGTTTCAGCGGAGCCAGATTAGTGGCTCGGCGTATCAACGTCTTCGGCTTGACTCTACTAGATTGTGGAGGTTGCCATGCAGAGTTGTCGTTTGTTGCACCGGCTGATTGCCCCTGCTGATAGAACGACTGAGCGTGTGCGGTTAGACACACCGACACCGCAACAAGAAATGTGGCGGCAGATAATGGGAGCCAAATTGGGAGCCAAATTGGGAGCCAAATTAAATTTTGGGGATCATTCATCTCGCACGCCTTCCTTGACGATAACGATGATGGGCAATAGTAAGCCTAACTGCTGATAGACGAGGAATCATTCCGTCGATCCAATGCCGACCTATCAACAACCGGTGGCAACATTATTCACTGAAACGTGATTTTTCAACAAGCCCAATCTAAAGTCGTCTTTTTCTACGCCGCGTCTTTGATCCAGTTCTCGATGACTTTCCGAGCGTTGCCCGGATCTTTCTCGATCATCTGGTTCAGCTTGCGTTCTGCATCTCGACGAGCTGTCATGTCGGCTTCTGCGGTCAATGGTTCCACTTCTACTGTCGCGCGCTCTTCCATGCCAGAATTTATCGAGAGAATGTCAGCTCCGTTCTCTTCGGCCAGATTGATCAACTCTTGACGCTTTCGGTCAGTGCGCGTCATCGATCCTATCAACAGAACACCGATTGTCAGCACTGCGATGGAGGGCCAATATTTGACCAAAAATGGCTTCACTTGGTCCATCCACGTTCGCGGCGTGGAAAGCTGCGGGCGTACCAAGCGTATATTGACTGGAGATTGCCCATGCACCATCGCAGTCGACGCTGGCAGCAAAGGCTGAACGCGATTGAGGATCTCGCCACGCACTTGCTCGAATGCCATCTGCAAATCCGAGTTATCGACTTTCCCTTGCAGCCCCGTCCCAGAAAAACTCTTACCTGACCAGTTCTCCACCAATTGCTGTGGCACTGCGACGTCAACTGCAACGTGGGTTGCAAACGTCGGCTGAGGTTTTTCGAAGCTTGCCAGTGCGACCGGTGCTGTTTCTTCGCTTTGTTCGTAAATTGAAGCATATCCGTTGGTCAGCGGCGCCGTTCTCAGGAGAGCAGCTGGCTGCGGCTCGGGGGCAACGACTGGCGACACGTTGGGCGCCGGGATTTTCACAACGTCCACTTTGACATTTACATCAACGCCATCCATGCTCTCCAAAGCTCGACGTATACGATTCTCAAAGTAGTTCTGTTGTTCAAGTGCTGGCAGACCCTGAATTCCAGCAGAACTCCGTTGACCTGCGAGGCTTTGATGAGCGTACCCTGACTGGATGTCGACAACCTGAATTTGGTCCGTTTGAATTCCTGCGATCGCGCCCTGAATCATCCGTTTCACGGTACTGATTTGGGTGGCGTCAAGAATCACATTGTCCGCTGGCTCAATGGAAATGACGGCTGTCTGCCGCGCCGCTTCAAATGCGTTAGCCGATTCGGCCACATCCATCTCAAACCAAACCTGTTCCACATACGGAAGACGCATCACCATCTCGCGTACCTGCTTTTTCTTCTTCTCACGAGCCACCATTTTTTGTTGGCTGCGCGACATAAACATGCTGATCGAGTCGGTATCAGCGACCTGTTCTCTTAACCGCGACGGAATTGCATTGTGGGTCGAGACGGCTTGTAGATAGCTGGCTCGCTGAGCTTTGGGGACGAGAATCTTGCCGTTTTCAATGTCGAAATCATTCAATCCAGCACTTCCGAGGGCCAATTGAATACGCTCTAAGTCCGAGCTTTTCAGGCCGCCACGAAACAGTTCACAAGTTGTTGTCTGTGGCTGAAGTTGATTGACTTGCGTTACCGCCAGAATCGCCAACAAGATTACGCCCAGTGCAAGACCGCGATAGCGCTGTCCTTGAAATAGGTTTTGGAATTGCTTGATCGAACTCATTTTCATTTTCCCGTAACTGACGGATAGGGCGAAAAGCCAACCTGATTAGGCAGCGTGTTTGCCCGTTTTGGAATCGGAACGAAACTTGGATACGGCCATCACCCACGCCGTCCCACCCAGCGGGCAAGGAAAGCTCTCTACGCTGGCCTGGTGTTGATGAGCCAATCGAATTACGTCGCGCAGCGCGTCTGTTGCAGGAAATTCGATGATCCTTGACAACGTCGGTCCGTTGTTTTCTCCCCGGTCATCAGTCGTTTCACGCGACTTCGTTGATTCATTTGACCGGCCCAAACGCGACGGATTGGCGCCTGAGTCGGCAACCTCAAGTTCCCATTGATGGGCACCATCGACAAGTGTGATCGACAGTTCGCCACCTGCGGGCATCGCCAACAAAGCGTTGGAAATTAGGCCTGTGGCCGCCGCTTTGACGAGCGAGGCGTTTGCGGTCGCATCGCAATCGCTGATGTCGGTTTCAATCGTGACGCCTTGTGCGTCACAACGAACTCGAAATTCTTCGATGATCGCGGAAATCGTTTCGCATACTTGTTGCTGATCGGACTGCGGATCTATATTTCTCTCAAGACGCATCGGTGACCTGTTTTCGGCATGGACACTTTCTCTGACGATTCCTTTCGCCAGACGGAAATGGGCTTGTACAGGAATCTTCAAATTGCTGTCAAGGCTTTCCCGAATGCAAGCGTCTCACGGGTGAGTGACCACGATAAATAGGTAGAGGTAGGTAGAGTGCGGCATAAGGGTTCCCAAGCCAGCATACTCTGGCCCCCGGAGCCCCGCATGCACAATGGAGGGAGGACGAAAAACGTCACACAAACGCGATGCCGAACATCATGGCGCTTCGCAGGCAAGCAACTGCTGGCTCTATTTGGCGCGGCGCTGAGCGTCCAAGACAGGCGAGCTAACAACTTCCATGATCCAACGATTCATATCCTGCAGCACTTTTTCAGAAAGCGCTTCTACGCCCGGATACTGCCGTAGCGTCAACGCAAAACCTGCCACGTGCAGCAGTTTCAACTGTCGGCACAGCGTCGCTTGGTTAAACGATTCCGACTTCCGGGCCTGCGTCAAGAACACCGGTAAATTGCGGCACTCTTCCCAACAGCCCAGTGGCGATTGCGATTCTGGCATCGGGCCGTTGACCGACATCACGCCAGCAAATAGCTCCGGGCGCTCCATTGCAATTCGCATCGCCATGGTGCCGCCATTGCCAAATCCTCCAAGGAAAATCCGGCTTGGATTGATATTAAAACGGGACATCGCCAGGTCTACCGAGTTAACGACCGACGTATGCGCCGCTTCAATCGAATCGGTGTCTTGCCGCCAGCGACCACCCGCGTTGCAATCCGGTGCCACCGCAACGTAGTTCCGCATGCTGACTTTCGGCATCAACTGATGGATCTCCGTCGATGTCTCGATGTCTGAGTGAAGCCAGACCATCAACGGGTATTGGTAGTTCTTTTCGTAGTGCATCGGTACGAAAACTGAACTGGCTTGATTGCGGTGCCGATTGCCTGATTCAAGATCTTTACGCAGCGTTCTGGAAAGGCTTGCCGCCGAGTCCGAGTCGCAGGTGCCTGACAACGCCAGAGGACTGATCTTGATGCGGTTCATGCGAGGATCCAAATTGAGCGAACGGAACTTGCTTGGTTACAGTTGCAAGCTGTTTTATGAAAGAACCAACCCGGAGTCAACGTCGTCCAGCCAATTCAAACCAAATCATTTCAGTTTCCAATTCGGGCCGACTGACCGCTAGCACGACCCGTTTAAGACTTGCAAAAAATCAAAAGCTGACTTAGCTCTCAACTCTCTCCTGTCCCCACTGACCGGCAATTGCAAAAGAGGAATTCAAGGTCTTTTTCGCCAGTCGTTTACAACAGGTCCTTGACCTCGTCACGCTCTTCCTCCAGTTCCTTCATCGTCGCATCCATTTTCTCACGACTGAAATCACTAACCTCTAAGTCTTGGACGATTTTGTATTCGCCGTCTTTGCAAGTCACTGGGAATGAGTAGATCAATCCTTCGGTAATGCCGTAACTTCCGTCGCTAGGAATGCCCATGCTAACCCAGTCATTACTGTCAGTCCCCATCACCCAAGTTCGCATATGGTCGATGGCCGCATTGGCTGCCGAAGCCGCGCTCGAAAGGCCGCGCGCTTCGATAATGGCAGCACCACGTTTTTGAACCGTTGGAATAAACGTCTCTTTGTACCACGCTTCGTCAACCGAATCCGATGCTGACTTGCCATCGATTTGCGTTTGGCTGATGTCGGGATACTGCGTCGCCGAGTGGTTGCCCCAGATCGTCAGCTTGGTGATGGCGGTCGAATCAGCACCTGTCTTGGTGGCCAATTGACTGATCGCGCGATTGTGATCTAGACGCGTCATCGCAGTGATGTTGCCGTGTTTGATCGTTGGCGCGTTGGCCATCGTAATCAGCGCGTTGGTGTTAGCAGGATTGCCAACAACCAAAACGCGAATATCTTTTTTTGCGTGCTCGTTGATGGCTTTGCCCTGCACCGAAAAGATCTTCGAATTAGCCGTCAGCAGGTCTTTGCGCTCCATGCCTTTCTTACGAGGCATCGCGCCAACGAGAAGTGCAAAATCAGAATCCTTAAACGCCACGTTCGGATCATCAGTGGCGACGATTCCTTTGAGCAATGGAAACGCACAGTCGTCCAATTCCATAACGACGCCATTGAGCGCGTTGATGGCAGGCGGAATCTCAAGCAGCTGTAAAATAACGGGCTGGTCCTGCCCCAACATGTCGCCAGACGCGATGCGGAACAAAAGACCGTAGCTGATTTGGCCGGCTGCTCCGGTGACGGTAACTCGAACTGGCGCTTTCATAAAATCATCTCTTGGGGTTCACAAATTCTTGCTGCAAATCGAACTAAAGATTGTGGCCCAAAGCCCCAAAAACCACAAGTGGATAAGCCCAACCCACTTCCGTT